>JAUVYC010000298.1 GCA_030603285.1 Spirochaetota bacterium | reverse complement strand
GGAAGAAATATTTTATTTTCAGGTCGACAATGTACTCGTGAAAATTCTTGATCCGGTTTTTATTGGTTACCATATCCTGAACCAATGCGGGATGTCTTCAAAGTGTGTTCATAAAGAGTATCCCAATGAAAAGGTAGGAGTATTTGTGGTTGAAGACGGGAAAACAACAATAATCGAATATTCTGAACTATTCAGGCTTGCTTCAAATAGCGAAGGCATAAATGTAGGGTCATATACTGCCGGCAGTATTGCGATCCATATATTAAATGTTGATTTTGCAGTAAAGGTGAGCGAAGGTGGAATGAATCTTCCCCTTCATCTTGCCCATAAAGCTATTCCCTATACAGGAGCTTGTGGAGAAAAGGTGGAACCCAAACACCCAAATGGTTACAAAATAGAAACATTTATTTTTGATGCTCTGAAAAAGACTCCTGGAACTGTTATCATGGAAGTGAAGAGGGAGGATGAATTTTCCCCTTTAAAAAATAAAGCAGGTGACGCTTCACCTGAAACGGCCTTTAGAGATCAGCTAAGATTTTTTACCCGCTGGTTTGAAAAGGCAGGCATTACTGTCCCCTGTGCAGAAAATGGGATGCCTGTATTCAGGCTCGAAGTATCTCCTCTTTTTGCATCTATGGAGGAGGATTTTGTAAATAAAATTGATCATAACATGATTATAGACAGGGATACCTATATTGGCTGAGATTATTATTGCATCGAAAAATAAAGGAAAAATATCTGAAATAAAGAAGATTCTTTCTCTTAAAGAAGTTGAGCTTTTAGACCTTAGTGAGCTTTCCTTTAGCAGCAGTATCGAGGAGAGCGGGATAACATTCAGAGAAAATGCTCTTATAAAAGCGGAAACTGTTTTTTCCCTGTATAAAATCCCTGTAATTGCGGATGATTCGGGGCTGTCTGTGTGGTGTCTCGGCGGCAAGCCCGGTGTATTTTCAGCACGATTTGCAGGACCTGATGCAAGCGATGAGGGAAATAATCGTTTATTGCTTGAAAAACTTCAGGGTATTCCTGATGAAGAAAGAACGGCATGGTTTTGCTGCGCAGCAATTTTTTACCATAGCACCGGAAAATATTTTGTGTCAGAGGGGAAAGTGGATGGGGAGATAACTCAATCACCGGTAGGAAAGAATGGATTCGGGTATGATCCGATTTTTTTTATTCCTGAATACGGAAAAACCATGGCCCAGCTTTCAGCCCATGAAAAGAACAGGATAAGCCACCGGGCTCTGGCATTTCGGGGGCTTAAGAAATACATTGAAGAATATTTAAGAAAGCTTTCGTAAGCTATTATGAAAATCAAACAACCTCATACCTTACAAAATTTGGTTAAATATACAGTAGGGGCAATTCATGAATTGCCCCTACTGTGAAATACGATTTTGACATGAGGATCTTCCTGGGTCAATCATCATGGCGGTGCCAACTGGATATACCAGAAAAAATACGTTATTATTTTAAATGATTAATGGTTCATTTTAGCTTTTAAAAAACTTTATTTTCCGTATACTTAATCTATGGTAAAACCCCGGTACATCCTGTTTATTATTGTATTTACTATTCCGATAATGCTTTTCCCTTATATCATTAGAGGAGAAGATCAGGAAAAATCCCTCTATGAGTTAATCAAATCAGGAACAGTCGAAGAATTGAGATCAGCATGCAGGAAAAGATCGGTCTCTGATAGTGGTGATCGACTTGAGCTTCAGAGAAGACTTTTAGAACATGAGTTGCTGCAGGGTTCAGTGCCGTTTAATGTCCTTGTGAAAGATGCAAAAAGCAGCGACATTATACTTAATCATTCTGATTTTATCGTGTACCTGGAAGATACAAACGGCGACGACCTTGTTCTTCTCAGCAGCAGGGTTGATATTGTATATGACGGTAAAAGGATTACAGCAGACGAAGTAAAAATAAATGTAAATACAGGCATTATCACAGGAGCTGGAGATATTACATTTACTGATAACGAAAAAGTATATATTGCAGAGAGCTTTTATTATAATATAAATACTGATGAAGGCTATTTTCTTGATGCTTCAACCACTCTTTCGAGTTTTATCTACAGCGGAGATATTATCCGGAAAGTTCACGAAAGTGAGAAGTTCGTCGCAGAAAACGTATCGTTGACAACCTGTGATTTGGAAAATCCACACTACAGGGTCGAGGCGGGGAAATTATACTTTTATGATGAGAGCAGGGTTCTCATTCAGAATGCGTCTTTCTATTATGGAAACGACATACTTTTCCGCCTTCCTTATTTTTACAAGAGTCTTGAAGAGCCGGTGATAAAATCTTCACTCTATTTTCGGGAGAGGTCCGGGGTTGTATCCCAGAACACCTACTATCCTCTTAAGACGGATGAAAAAGAATTAAAGATAAAAGGGGATTTTTATGAGAGGCTGGGTGTCTGTATCGGGTCTGATTATTCTGCCAGTTATCCGTCAGGCGGATCTACAGAAATAGGAGTATCTGCTGCACTTTCTTATGATGTATACTTATATGACGGCGTTACAGAGAATTGGAGTCCACTTGGTCCTCCAGAGTCTGAAATCTATGGTGTAAATAGGTTTTTGAGGTACAAACTTGGATTATACCAGCAGTTCCGGTTCGGGAGAAATTTTGACAATGAAACAGAGCTTAACTTCTACTGGGTTGCAGACCCCTATTATACGTACGATTTTGAACGAAGGAAAGAGAAGTTTGATCCTTTTGATCTAGTCGGCCAGGCAGAATATGACTACCCCCGAAAAGGGGATGGGTTTTCATGGTTTCTGAAT
>JAUVYC010000069.1 GCA_030603285.1 Spirochaetota bacterium | reverse complement strand
GGCCACCGCAGTTGGGCCAGATAGTGCCGACACGCTTCCTCCGTAGCGAAGCGTTCCTCGAACTCAAGGATTGCGCGTGGGTAATCCTCCATACCCATATACTACATATTGTGATTACTGGAGTCAAGCGGATATCCCCATTATTTATTTAAAGTGGCAATACTTCACCACTGCAGGGATTGGATATTGAACGCTCTGGCAATCTGACGTTCACTGCCAAAAGGAAGCCACCTCCTTTGGAGGTGGTCTATAATATTCCTAAAAAGATTAATTCAAAGGCTATGCCTTTAAAAGCCTTTTGGCCTGGAAACCACCACCTGCTTTGCAGGTGGCTTTTACTGAGAGCAGATATTATCTTATTTTCCAGGAAAAATGAATGGGGTTGGATGGTTGAGAGATTCCAAAAATTGCCTAAAAATTAGCAACTTTCATCCGGAATGGATGACAACGCCACTGGCCTCTCCGGTGTTCCCCATCCTGATGGTATTGTCTACTTCATTTTGGACAAATCTAATATTTTATTTAAAATATCTTTAAACATATTTGCTTGCATAGTAAATTTTTGTTGAGAAGATGGTGAGTCAGAGTTTTGCCTATGATGATACAGGGAACAAGGTGAGGAAGGAGCTGATCTACAAGGGGCATCCTGTTGGAGGGCCTCCGGGGCATGAGTATGCAGAGGGTACGGAGCAGGGGCAGACAGGCTCCTGGTTATACAGGAACAGGAATGAAATAGAGCCTGGTAAAGGGAAACAGGGTAAAGGTCAAGGCAATGCGTATGCATGGGGTTGAGGAATCGAAATAGAGAAGGATAATGTGTATTACTATCACCCGGATCATATAGGAAGTACTACTTATGTTACTGACTCTGCTGGAGAGGATTATGAGCATCTGGAGTACACCCCCGATGGGGAAACCAGGATCGAGGAAAGAACCAACCTGCATATCATCGGGTACAGGTATACCTCAAAAGAGCTTGATACAGAGACAGGGTTGTACTACTTCGGTGCAAGATACCTTGATCCACAGACCAGCCGCTGGATCAGCCCAGACCCGGCTCTTAAGGATTATTTGCCTACTGATGGAAATATAGAAGATTTGCCCGGACAATGCGGGGTATTTAGTCCAATTAATTTATCTCTATATCAGTATGGAACAAATAATCCATTGAAGTATATAGATCCAAATGGATTAAAAAATTATGTAATTATTTCAACCTTTAGAGGTGGTGGGCTTCAAGATCAGGGTACTAATTTTCTTGATGCTGTAGAAACAAGAGCAAATGAAATTAGAAATAGTAAAGATTACAATCCAAAAATTGATACTGTAAGTGTTTATCATATTGAAAGTAAAGAACAATTTGTAGATATGGTTAATGAAGGAAATATTGATAAATTAGAAATGTTTGTGCATGAAGGTTCTACGTACTTAACTATTGGTGCTGGTGAAGGACCTGGTAAGCGTGAATATTTTTATGCCTCAGATTTAAAGAAATTAAATAAAAATGCATTTAATGAAGGAGCAAAAATGATATTGCATCAATCTAAATCTGCTTCGGAAAAGACTTTACCGTTGCATTATAAAATGTTTGGATGGTTGTTTGGAGGGAGAACAATAGCTGAAAAATTTGCAGAATATTTTAAAGGTCTCAGTGTTACTGGTTATACAGGTGGTGCTATTGCAGTTCCTTCGCTGGATGCAGAAATTGATTTATATTTTAAACATAAAAAAGGTGAACCTGTTTGGTATAAAACATGGGGGGGAAAAAAACTTTTAAATATGAAAAAGAAGAGAAATAATAAGTTTATTTTTGTTATAGCATTGATTATTATATTCTCATCTTGTACTAAAACCAATAATTTTGATAAAGTTTTTAATAAATTAGTTGATATACAAGACTATGATTGTTTTCCTTCATTAGATATGGACGGAATAAAAAATATACATAATAATTATTACAAAAGAATTTTAAACAATTGCTAAATGGGTACATTCACTGCCAAAAGGAAGACACCTCCTTGGGAGGCGGTCTATAATATTTCTAAAAAGATTAATTCAAAGGCTATGCCTTTAAAAGCCTTTTGGCCTGGAAACCACCACCTGCTTTGCAGGTGGGCTTTTACTGTCCAATATGCTTAATAAATTTAATGCAGGGGCCAATTTAAAAACTATGATGAATGTAAGGGAGGAAATATTAAAAATAGTTAAGTATCAAAGTAAAGTTACTCTACAGAATATGTTAATGAAGATACCCGACAGGGAGATTGCAGTCTCTATTATGGCGTTGGAGGATAGAGAAAAAGAACTTTTTTTTTCATTACTATCGCCTGCAAAGGTCCTGAGACTAAAAGAGGAACTGCAGTATCAGGAAAAACTCGATATCCGGCATGATCGCTATCTGAAAATAGTAAATAAGTTTCTCTCGTATTTTGAACCCGGGAAAAAACAGTTCAAAAATCAGAGCTATATCAGGCCAAAAAGGCCGGGCTGAATAGTAGGGGCAATTCGTGAACTGCCCCTACATATAATTCATCAATCTATTATGCAAACCAAATAAAATATTACCCCCCAAGAATTTCTTATGTACAGCTAAACAATATACGCCGATATAGTAAATGAAGACAATCAAACAGGAGATGGTGTTTATGAGGCGAGTGTTGATATGCGGTGCTGGCGAAGCAGGTATCATGGTGATGAACGAAATTCGAAGACACCCTGAAGAACATATTGAGGTGGCCGGTTTTATTGATGATGATATAAAAAAAATTGGGAAATCCATTCAGGGTTTAAAGGTATTCGGCGGGAAGTTAAAATTAAAGGAATGCATAAGAAATCTCAATATTAATGAAGTAATAATAGCAATGCCGTCAATTTCAAAAAAGGTAATTAAAGGAATTGTTAAAACATGTAAAGCTGAAAAGGTAAAACTTTTAATCGTTCCCTCTACAATGGAGATAATAGAAGGGACTGTCAGGTTTGATCAGATAAAACAGCTTGACCTTGCAGATCTGCTTGACCGGGATGAAATAAGGATAAATTCAGATGAAATACGAAACTATATCGAGAGTAAGCGGATACTGGTTACCGGCGCCGCAGGTTCAATTGGGTCTGAACTTGTCCGTGAGCTCCTCCGGTACAATCCGCATACTATAATTGCTCTGGATATGAATGAAAATGGCCTATTTTATTTATCTCATGATATAAAAAAGGTGTTAAATGGAAGAACAAAGTTTATTCCCTGTGTTTCGGATATAAAGTATAAAAATATTTTGGACGAACTATTTTATTTATATAAACCTGAAATAGTATTTCATGCTGCAGCCTACAAACATGTCCCGCTTATGGAAAATCATATAAGGATGATTTTTCTCAACAATGTAGTGGGAACACGCAATATGCTTGATGTCTCACATTATTACAGGATCGATAAATTTATTGGCATATCAACTGATAAAGCAGTGTACCCTGTTTCTGTTATGGGGAAAACAAAGAGAATATGTGAATGCATGATCGGAATATATAATAAAAAGGGCATGGAGTCATGCAGCGTGCGCTTTGGAAATGTTTTAGGGAGCAATGGTAGTGTAATAACCGTTTTCCAGGACCAGATAAATCAAGGAGGTCCTATCACCATTACCTCGCCGTATATGGAGAGATATTTTATGTCGTTGCATGAGGCTACAAGCCTGGTTTTGCAGGCCGGAAGCTTTGGAGGAAGTGGAAATATCTATGTCCTCGATATGGGAAAGCCGATTAAGATTAAAGACCTTGCTGAAAATATGATTATTCTTTCAGGCTTAACACCCGGAACTGATATTAAAATAAATTATACGGGTGTAAGAGCAGGGGAAAAGTTAAGTGAAGAGTTGTTTTACAGGGATATTAAGGTAATCGAAAGTAGGCATAAAGGAATATTTATTGAAAAGAGTATTGCGGATGAAAAGTTTATTATTGATAGCCTGGACACCCTTACACGCGATATATATATCCTTAATGGCGAACAGATAAATAATGCCATGGATCAAGTATTAAACATAAAGACATACTTTCCTGTCCGGACAGCACTTACAATGTGAGATCGCATAATACATTTGTATACAAGTTCTGCCTTACTGAACTCAGTATCAGCTCTCTTGTGGTAAAATAGTCATAAATACTTCATAAAAACTATTGACAAATAAGAGACATTTATTAGTCTATAATATATACAGGCAAAGGTGCTTGAGATGTATTTTGCAGATGAATATGACGATAAAGATTTTCATGATTTAGATGATCCTGATGATCCTGATGACCATGAGTCTGAAAATTATCTAAACAAAACATACGTTTGTGAAGAATGTGATTTTCGATGGACGGATACGATCTACCCTGAGAGAAATGACTATCCCGATTATGAAGACGAACTTGGACAGGCACACATATGTCCCATGTGCGGATCAATGAACGTTTCATTTTATTGAAACCGTGTACTGCTGTTGATGTATGACTATCATACACCTTTGAACATACCCCCTCCTTTTATTAAATTGACTTTTCCTTCATAACTTTCATTTTTCTAAGAGAAATATTTCTATAAGAAATATTTCTCCGAGATTTTTTACTCAATTATATATTCAGTATCCTCTGTTTTAATCCTGCCATTTATGTTGAAAAATATTATTTTATTAGCGGTAACTGCTGCTTTGCAGCATTTAGATGGATGAAAATACGGGGTTAATCACGTCGAAATTGATGGAAAATAGTAAAAAATACTTTATTGAAACCTATGGATGTGAAATGAATAAATCTGATTCAGTCGATATAGCTCTTTCATTTGAAGAGCAGGGATATAAACGGGCATCCGGTGGAGATGATGCAGATATTGTGATTTTGAATACCTGTGCTGTCCGGAAAAATGCTGAAGAGAGAATTTTCGGACGGCTCGGTTATTATAGGTCATTGAGGAAAACATCCGAAAAAAATACTGTTATTGTTGTTGCAGGCTGTATGGCTCAGGAAAAAGGTACAGAGATAACCCGGCTTTTCCCTGAGATAGGTGTTGTCACAGGCACTTATCATTGCCTTGATATACCACAGTGTGTAGAGAAATATGAAAAGAAAGGGAAAAGCCTGATTGCTGTTGACAGGAAAGATTATACATTTTCTTCATATAAAGGGGAGAGGGCCGAAGGGTATAAAGCCTGGGTAAGTATAATAAAAGGATGCAGCAATTATTGCAGTTACTGCATCGTACCCTATCTTCGAGGCCCTGAGGCCAGTAAAAAGAGTGATGATATACTTCAGGAGGTGAAAGACCTCGTTTCAAATGGAGTGGTTGAAGTAAACCTGCTGGGTCAGAATGTAAATGCATACGGTAAAGATAATGATGAGATAAGTTTCATCCGGCTGCTTGAGAAGATCAACGGTATCGAAGGGTTAAAATGGATCCGGTTTCTCACATCCCATCCAAAAGATTTTAATGAGGAGATGATCAAGAGGATTTCTGATCTTCCCAAAGTGTGCAAACATTTCCATCTTCCGGTGCAGAGCGGTTCTGATAGAATATTATCTCTTATGAACCGGAAATACACAATTCGTCATTATCGAACCCTCATCGAGGCTATAAGGAAATATATACCCTGTGCTTCTATAACAACAGACATAATTGCAGGTTTTCCTACAGAAAGCGATGGTGATTTTGAAAAAACCCTGAATATTGTCAGGTCCTTTCAATATGATGATGCATTTACCTACAGGTACTCTGAACGCCCGTTTACAAAGGCTGCTGATATCCGTGAGAAGGTCCACCCTGACACATCAAAGAAAAGACTGGAAGAATTGATTGCGCTTCAGAGGAACATCTCATATGAAAAGAACAGAAAAGCGATTGGAACAAGAAAAAAAGTATTAGTTGAACGTAAGAGTAAGAAGGATACATCAGAGTTTCTATGCAAGACGGAAACCAACAAAATGGTGGTTGTGAAAACAGAAGCTCCCATCGGAGGATTCATTGATGTAGTGATAAATGATATCTCTGGAAACACATTAAGGGGCATTGAGGCACAATGAATATGACGAAAGATATTAAAGCATTTGGATTTATCATACTATATTTATTGATTTTTACCGCTCTTTTTTTTCTTGTTTCTCCGGGCTACACGGACGACGTAGATGAAGAAGATAGGACTGACTCCAGTCTGGTGTTTCTTCTTCCAAAAGAAATAATTGACAGCTATTTTCCACAGAGCGGCATGTACTTCATCCCGGAAGACCGGAGTTATTCCTCTCTTATCCAACGAGCACAAAATTACGAAAAGAGGAATAATTTTCGCCGGGCTTCAAAATGCTATTTCCTGGCATATAAAAAGGTTCAAAATACAAAAAAAGCCCCTTATATACGGTTTAAACAGAGTACTCTTATAGATAAACTTGATGCATCTATTGCCGGTTTAAAAGAGATTTTAGAAAAATATCCCTCATTCCCGTTTATTGATGCGGTGAGATTTGAATTGGCCATAAGATTGTATATGAAAAACGATTACGAATCTGCTGTAATTTTTCTCAAGGAAATAGAGAATCATGAAAAATCGGAAAGTTTATTATTTACCCCGTATGTGTATACCTTCCTTGGAATTATCAGCTCTGCTCTAAATAATTTTACTCAGGCAGTTGAATACTATTACAGCTCACTCGATATACTTGCTGTACATGGCACACCTCGGAAAGAGCTGCTGGTAATGAGGAATTATCTTGAAATATCAAGAGCCATGATCGAATTGAAGGAATATGACCATATTGCAGATTTATTAAGAAGGATAATGGGATCTTCATCATCAGGACTTTTCAAGCAGGAAGCTCTGCTGCTCCTGGCTCAATATTACAGGGATACCGGCGATGAAACAATGGCCTATTCAGCATATTTAAAGTTAATTCAGGGTTTTCCTGAATCTATCTTTATCCTTAAGGCAGAAGATAATTTAGAAGAATTAAGCGTTGCAGATACAGAGGCTGAATTGTTGCAGATTTCAGGTGTTTTTGATGAATCCCTTCTTTCCGGAACCTATAAAATTGGCAATGAGGCAGAATCAGTGACTGTCTCCAGGGAAATGCAGGAAGATAGTCCCGAAAGGTATACCGGCGGGTATTTTATACAGTTAGGATCTTTTTCTGAAGAAAAAAATGCAGAAAATTTAATTCTTATATTAAGGGAACAGGGGTTTCCGGCGTTTTCTATGAAAGCATCTGTTGATAACAAAAAAATGTTTAGAGTAAGAGTCGGGTCTCTTGCAACTCTCCGGGAGGCAGAGGAGATCATGCAGTCACTTATCAGTTTTGGGTATCAGGGGTATATCGTAAGAGAGAAATAGGATGAAAAACGAAACGCCGATGATGAAACAGTATCACAGGATAAAAAGCAGGTATAAAGATTCTATTCTCCTTTTCAGGCTTGGTGATTTTTATGAAATGTTTGAAGGCGATGCAGTTACTGCATCATCCATTTTAAATATTACCCTTACAAAACGCAATAATGTTCCTATGTGCGGTTTTCCCTATCATGCGGCTGATACCTACATTGCCAGGCTTATAAAAAACGGAGAGAAAATAGCAATTTGTGAACAGCGTGAAGATCCTGAATCTGCAAAAGGGGTAGTTAAGCGGGAAGTAGTTGAGATTATATCTCCCGGGATTATTACTGATCCTGATCTTCTTAATAATAAGAGTAATAACTGTATAGCTGCAGTATATGGAGATGCGAAAAAGGATAAGTTCACACTTGCATGTGCATGCCTGGATGTCTCAACCGGAGAGTTTGTATCGAGTTATCTTCCGGAAGGAGACATTCTTGATACTTTTCAAAATGAAATAGAGGATAATGGCATCCGGGAGGTGATATATCCGGAATTCTTTGATGACACCGATGTTTTTTCCATTTTTTTCAGTAAGGTGAAGAGACAGAGATCGGAGCTTGTGATAAGGGGAGTATCCGGTTATCTTTTTGATCGCACAAAGGCTGAAGATGAGTTAAAAAATCAATTTTCTATAGCAAATCCTGATTTTTTAGAGCTCCAGGATGAGCTCGAGCTGGTTGCATGTGGGGCTGTTTTATCGTATGTAAAAGAAAATATTAAGCATGAACTCTCCCATATCAGGTGGGTCAGGGAGAAGAGGAATGAGAATATCCTCTTTATTGATAATGCAACGAAAAAACATCTTGAGCTTACTGAAAGTACCCACGGAGACGAGCAGGCAACACTGTTATCTGTTCTTGATAGGACAGAAACAGCGATGGGTGGAAGACTGCTGAGGAAATACATCAATAATCCTTCTCATGATATTCAGGAGATTAATGATAGATTGCAGAAAGTAGGGATTTTTTTTCATAATGATAATATTCTTAAAAGTGTGAGAAACTGTCTTTCAAACATCCTGGATGTAGAGAGAATATTATCAAAACTGTCCGTTGGAAAAGGGAATGCCCGTGATCTTATTGGTCTAAAAAAATCCCTGCAGGAAGTAAATCGAATAAAAGGAGATCTGGAAGAGATAGAGGTTTTTAACAAAGAAGCCAACAGTATCGTTAATTCTAACCATTTAATCGAAAATATCGAATCAGGTATTATGGATGATCCTCCGGGGTCAATTAAAGATGGAGGAATGATTAAACCAGGCTACAATGCAAAGCTTGATGAATATAGTAGGATTAACCTGGAAAATAAAGAATGGATTAATCAATATCAGGGGGAAGAAGAAAAGAAGTATGGGATTTCTTCTCTAAAGGTTCGATACAAGAAGATTATCGGATATTATATTGAGGTAACGAAACCGAATCTTCACCTTGTGCCTACACATTATGTAAAAAAGCAGACACTGGTGAATGCAGAGAGATTCACCACAGAGGCACTGGAAAAACACGAGATTCTTTTGATGGAAGCCCGTGAAAATTCAAATTCTCTCGAAACAGTGCTTTTTGGCGAAATACTAAATTATGTGCTGAAGTCAATCAAGGAAATGTATCGAACATCACGGGTCATTGCAGAATTAGATGTTTACTGCTCTCTCGCTCTTATTGCACGGCAAAATAATTATGTAAAGCCTGAGATTGTTGAGGACAACTGTATTGATATTAAATGCGGAAGACACCCGGTGATAGAGAAACTCGGGGAAGAGAGCTTTATTGAAAATGACCTCGAATTGAACGATACTGACAGAAGGATTATGATTCTCACAGGTCCCAATATGGCTGGAAAATCCACATATCTCAGGCAGTCGGCGCTTATAATAATTATGGCACACATGGGAAGTTTTGTTCCTGCCAGCTCTGTAAAAATTGGATTGGTTGACAGGGTTTTTTCAAGAATAGGAATGGCAGATAGGCTGGTAAAGGGCGAATCTACATTCCTGGTAGAGATGATAGAAACATCCAGGATACTCCATTATGCAACAAAGAGGAGTTTTATCATTATGGACGAAATAGGAAGGGGTACATCTACCTATGACGGTCTTTCAATTGCCTGGGCGGTTCTCGAATATCTGCTTGATGAAACCCTGGTTGGAGCGAAGGTTTTATTTGCCACTCATTATCACGAAATTACAGCCCTTCAGGATAATTATGGAGTTATTAATTATAATGCGACTGTAAAGGAGTGGAATAACAGTGTAATCTTTCTCAGGAAGATCATCCCCGGTAGTGCTTCGAGGAGCTACGGGGTAGAGGTAGCAAAAATGGCTGGCATACCTGATCCGATCATTGAAAGAGCAAAATCCATTCTTCTTGGTCTTGAAACAAAATATGGCAGTTACATGTCTCTTCTGCTGGAGGAAACAGAATCGGCAGAATATAAAGGAAATACAGTGAAAACCGAATATGTCCGGAATTCAAATGAAAAAGATAGTGGCAGAGCCCTGCAGCTTGGTTTATTTCCTTCCCCTTATGAGATTCTTGCAAATGAGTTGAAGAATATAGAAATTGATAAGATTACTCCCCTTGAAGCTCTGAATATTCTGGAGAGATTAAAAAATAGTATACATATGTAGGAGCAATTCACGAATTGCCCATACATTTTGGGATATGCCTGTTAAATATTTCTAACCCGCATTTCTCACAAATACCTGTAAATATTGAAAACCGCACTAATTTTCGATTTTAGAAAGAATCTTTACCAGTTCTTTTACCTCCAGAAGCTCTAAAACCCTCCCTTCACAGAAAGTAAATGCCTCGGGGGAATACTCAGATGTAGTAATGCATACTCCCTGCTTTGCCTTTGTTTCTTTCATCTTTTCGTAGAACTCCCTGACCGTCAGTTGGCCAATATTTGAGGCTCCTCTGAAAAACTTAAAAAGCATTGTAGTCGACACATCATTGTAAACAGCCTGGCTGAATATTTCAACGCTTAGGTCCGGTTGATGTTCGGATCTGATGATAATTGCATTTTTTGCATAGCTCTGCACAATTTTTTTACAAAGATTCATAAATTCCGATTGCGAGGCCATCATATAAGCACTCAGCATAGAACTGCTTTTAGTCTCTTCATACTGTTCGAGTTTGGCTTTGACATCTTTATACTCAGATGTGATTGATACTATTTTTTCCCATAACACTATTGCCTTTTGGATGTCCTTCTGTGAAAGACAAACCTCCCCAAGTTCATACATTGCCTCAAGCTTATGATCCTTTTCCAGGCCGGGGATCTTCATGAGAGCAGTAAAAACCTTCTGTGCATCATCAAGTTTATTAAAATAATGAAGTATCTTCCCGATATTCAGGAGGCTGTCAGCCATGTAGAGAGGGTCATTTTTGGATTTCAGGTAGTGGTTGAAAGCCTCTTGATATTGTTTCAACGCAACCCTGATTTCCCCGAAATAATAGTTTATTTCCGGTTCATTAAAATCCGGGTGTTTCTGTCCGTATGTAAATATGTAGTTGAGATTGC
>JAUVYC010000218.1 GCA_030603285.1 Spirochaetota bacterium | reverse complement strand
TTTCCCTCAATATCCCTTATTAAAAGATTATTATTCACTTATTTACGGACAGTATTACCAGTATTTCATTTTTCAAAGCCTTAAAAAGCCAATCCTATTGGACGAATCCCCCTCTGATACAGGCAATCCTGTAAATCCACTTGAGAGATTAAGCATCGATGATAAAGATGAACAGTTGACTGCAGACCTCAACCTTGAAGGCGAAATTGATCTTAACCTGCGGTACGGGGGAGATTTCTCTCTGAAAAAAGACGCGGTTGTCGGGGCAGGTTCATCGGGTATAACCAGAGGGCTTGAATACGATTTGATTGAAAAAGTTATGCTTGAGGGAAATGTGGGAGAACGTTTGTATGTAGAGTTTGACTATGATTCTGAAAGAAGTGAGGAGGGAATAGCGGAAGAGAGTAATACCTATTCGATTCTGTATAAAGGGAAAAATGATGAATTTTTGAAAGAGGCTTCTCTTGGTAATAAATACCTGTCTATCCCGGGGAGCAGGTATGTGCCAATAGACGAAGGAAACCCGGATTCTTTTGCAGTCAGGGCAATTGCAGGCTGGAGAAACTTTTATCTGGAAGGATTGTGCAGGTATGAAGTTGCAACTGACGGAAAAAAACAGTTTAAGGGATATAAAAAGAATGTTGATATGAAGGTTCCGGATATTGATTATGTGAAGGGAAAGTTTTTCTTTATTCCCGATATCGGAATTGATGAAGGTTTCCCTGAAGTTTATCGAACGGCAGAAGATGGATTCGATATACTTGTTGATGGTAAAGAATTTAAACTTTTGCAAAGAGGGATTGATTATGATTTTGACAATACGAATGGGTTTATTTATCTTGGTGAAGCGCTCGAGTTGGAGGATGAGTTAATTGTTTACTATGAAAGTAATGATGATCCGGTCGGATCAAATACTTTAGGCGAAAATGCGATTATTGATGATACCGGTACAAGGGTAAATTTTAACAGTACTGATTTTTCCGATTTTTCTAACTATTTTGGAAGTGATGATGAGGAGCCTACGCCTACCTTCTATCTCTATCTTAAAAAAATCGCTTTCAACAGCTACTGGGAATTAAGAAACGTATACTATCTTGAGGAAATCGAAGGAGAGAATGTTTATAATGTAAATATTGATCTCCTCTACACAGCGAACCTTGGTATTAATGGTAATTACGGCGATCTTTTAGACGATTATGAAATTGATGCATCAAGAGGAATTATTCTTTTCAATTTCAGTGACGGAATTTTCAATGAGGAAATTAAGTTCTACCGACGTCCATTTCCAGGAGTGATGCCTTTTTCTCCACCTTATGCACTTGATGATCCGGAAAACCCCTTTGATCCTGGAAACCCGGTATACGGCGGACTCAATTACCCAACCTCAGAAAACTCAATAAATACAATTCGTATCCAGTACAGCTACTCAGCAGAAAGTTTTTTCCTTGATTTTGATCTTGTGCCGGGGAGTGTAGTAGTTACAGTAAACGGAGTAACACTGGACCCTGCGTATTATGAAGTTGATCATGATTTCGGAATTATTACTTTTTCAAAAGGTGTCATAAAACCAGCCAGTGATATTGTCATCACATATAAATACAATCCCTTTGGAGAGGGAGATAAAAGCCTTTTTTCTGCTATAGGCCTAACCTCTGAGAATGACTTTTTCCATGCCCGCAATCTTACGGCATTCAGCACAGGTCTTAAAGGACAGGAAGCGCCTGAAATTGGCAGTGAAAAGTCACGCGTTATTAAAAATAGCACAGAGCTTTGCTTAAACTTCGGCTCCGATGAGGATGAAACCGGGCTTGTTGCTTCACTGAGCGGAGGGTTTGCCTTTTCTTTTACAAATAAGAATGCATACGGGAGCGCCATAATTGCAGATATGGAAAGAGATGACTACCTCTACGAAATAGGTCTTGATGACGGCGACTGGATCATTGCCTCGTATTCCTCACTTCTACCTGTTACATTGACTGATGATAGGGGAAATGTACTCTATAAGAACTACTATAAAGAAACCACCTTTTCAGGAGATGTGCTCCAGCAACTTTCGTGGCCTGACCACAAGGCCTTTGCATATTCCGAGAAGGCGGGGCCTTACAATACTGCAGACAGGCCCCAAAAAAAAGATGAATCGGATGTTATTGTTTATGAATACGGAAATGAAAGTTCCCTTGTCATTGACTATGAGTTTGAAAACTTGGATACTGAATCTTATGTTACAGTTGTAACCCCCATAAATCAGGAAAATCTTACTGATTTTGAACGGTTTAACATTATTCTGAGAGGCGACAGTATAACGGGTGATGATATTCAAATATATGTTGAACTTTTAAGGGTTTACGATGAGAATATAGGGGTAAAACCTGGGGATCCTCCAGAAAAAAGAAAGCTTGATGGGGAGGTTTCCATAAATGACCCAGGATTTGACATTATACCTACTGGCGGTATACAGACTAAAATCGGTTCAGACCGTGAGGGGAAGAGTAACGGGAAGATCGATTCAGAGGATATAAACGATAATGGAGACCTTGATCCTTTAACAGGGGAGGAAGAGGGTGTTGTCATTAAGGAAGCAGGGGTAAACGATTACATCTTTGAAATCAGTAAGGGTAATTATACCAACGATGACTTTGAATTTATATCGGTAGATATACTGGATCTTATGAATGAAAGCCCCGGCAATAAAGAGGTTTTTCAGTATGCAAATGCTTTACGTTTCACCATAAAATCTGTCACCTCCCCACTGACATCAGACGCATCCGGAAAGGTTTTGATTAACAAAGTATGGTTTTCAGGATCAAGCATTAGAAATAATGACAAAGATTTTATTAATATTGCAGAGGTTTCAGTAAATGAGGACACGGCTGTAAGAGATAATAAATTCTCAGATTCAAAATATCGTAAACATTATGTTAAGCTCCATGGAGACGACGATTACAGGGAAAAAAATGAATATATAGAGAAGGTATTAAAAGTATATTTTGATGCCAGCGTTACTACCCTAAATCAGGGTGATGAAGCATCACTATCGAGAAGATTCGGCACACCTGTTGATTTAACTCCGTACAGGAAGTTCAGGATGTTTTTATTTTCCTCTCAAGCTATTCCTGATGACCTGGACTTTACACTCTGGTTCATGAGCAGTCAAGATGAGTGGTTAAAAGCTACCATACAGGGTTCGAGTATAAATATCGGCTGGAATGAGATCTTTATCAGCCTCAAACCTCCGTATTCTTGGGAAATAAATCCTGTGAAAGGAGAAGAAATTGATGACGGAAATATGACGATAAATGCGACTCTTTCTGTACTAAAGAGGGTTTCAGAAATCAGGTTTGGTTTTTTTGCAGACTCAGGGGCTGTGACATCATCCTTAGAAATATGGCTTGATGAATGGTTCGTTTCTGACTCTGAAGGCGATTGGGATAAGGCGTTCTTTACCGAAGGGAGCGCCCAATATAGAGGGCAGCTCCTTTCAATACGTTCATTCCCTGTTGTAGAGGATCCCTTTCTCACCCTTGGATATGAAAGGCTTGAAGGAAACTTTTATGAAGACCTGGACTACAGAAGTGATAAATACTATACAGAAACAGGGTCGCATCTTTTCAACTATTTAGATGCCCAATTTTATATGAGCAGAGAGAGTTGGACTCCCATCAGGAACAAAGAAGAGCTCCCGGGTAATTTGAGTACAAACGGCTCTTCCGATTATTTCTCCCATTCACTGGAGCTGGACGTGAAAAATGAGTATTTACCGGTATTTAATCATTCCTATGACCGGACTGTCTCAGAAAGCAACGTGATTGAACTGACAAAAGTTGAGTACCAGCACAAAAGTGTACGTACATACACCGACTCGCTGGGTATAGGCGAATATATGGATCTGCCATTTGGTATATATCACTCCTATGCTTTTAACAGGAGCTGGTTATATGAAAATATCCTCATAAATTTCCCTACCTCAAAGAGCCAGCAAACCGCCTATCTCAACCAGATAAATGATTTGTTTTTTTCCTACTCATGGCAGAATAATGCGGTATCTTTAAACTTAAAACGGGATAAAACCTATACCGGCTCTTGTACACCGCATTATGAGAAGTGGCTCGACTCTTATACATTCAAGCTCGGTACCCTTTTCAGTCCTCCGGGAAGTACATTAGAAGATGCAGCTATTTCTTCAAAAATTGAAGCGTTATCATTTGATTTCAGTATGCCGCTTGAAAAGAGATTGGGGTTTTACTTTACTTTAAATACGGATTTTACGGAATCGAACTTTCAGGATAATAAAACAAGAAACACACTTGCGAAGAATTCTCTATATCTGTCTGTTCCATTTTATCTGCTGGGAAATAAAAAAATCGAGATCAGTCCTGCCATTGAGAGAGAAATAAGCGGTGATTACAAAGATGTGGTAAAAGGCTTGAAAGAGGAGGATATCATTCTGAAAATGTACGGGTACCTGTTCATGCCTCCTTTCTATTATATAAACCCGTTAAAGAGCCTGGGAAGAATAAAGGACTATGATGCGGTTGATGATGTATATAAAAATTCGTGGGTTCCAGATAAAATTCAGGGAAATTCGACAAATACTTTGAGTAATAAATATTCTCTTGATACCTATTTCCAGTATGATAACTGGTTTATACCATCATATATCGGTTTAGCAGTTTCAGGCGAAACAAAAAGGGAAGGGCAAAGCTATACTCAAAAGAGGAGTGCTGAAGCATCTTTAGAAAAATATTTGCACTTCAACAGCAGTACAGAATACTATGATAAAAGCCTGACTCTTTCCTTTGATTATAAAAATGAGAGAGATTATTCTACAAAAATACTCGGTAATACCTACAGTATTCAAACAGGATTGAATCTCCTGAAAGGTGAATGGAAAGGTTTTAAGTTTCAGCATCTTTTTTCTTATAACA
>JAUVYC010000177.1 GCA_030603285.1 Spirochaetota bacterium | reverse complement strand
AAAATATGTTCCTTCCTTTATCTCACTTTTATTATTCACAAATCGCTTTGTTTCCTCTTTTATTAATTCTTTATTTTTAAGCCAATTTAAATAATCTTTCCAATTATTTGGACACGGTCCATAATCCAATTTTATATACTCTTCATTAGATATTGCCCTGCCATAATCTCTATAAAATGTAAAGTCTGCATAAAATAAATATTTCATTAATCCAATTTTACTTGTTCTTCCACAGTCGAGGAAAACGAAAAACAGAATCATATTTAAAAGCCTAGGATCAAGATTTACTCTCTCCTTTTGTGTGCTCATTCTCGAGCCTCCTTTTCACTAGTAACAATACCTTATTCAAACAGAAAATTCCACTTTTTTATTCAATTTTCGGCTAATTTTTTTCGTTTCAGAGTAAAAAAACAGTTGATAACATAATTAATAGTGTTAATATATATAATATGGGAACTATAATCCTTAAAGATATATCTGATGATCTCAGAAATAAGTTTAAATCTCTATGCTATTCAAAGGGTAAAACGCTTAAAGAAGAAATCCTCAGACTCATGAAAGAAGAACTTGAAAAGGAGGTTAAAAGGGGTGCATAATAAGAGGGTGCTGAGAGATAGGGACTATAGCCCGACAAGGCAGTTTCCGGCTGACTTCTCTTGGCACGAACTACCGGAAGTATACGACGGAGGTATACATTATGAACGATTTAATCGCAGTAAACCAGATTCAAGATTTTAATAATGACTGGCAGTATTGTCTTGACAACTTTCTCAGGACACAGAATGGACTTGCATATAAGACGATCAAGGCTTATAAAAGTCTGGAGTGTCATGCTTTCTTGATTACCTCAAAGAGCATGATATTGAAGAACCCCTCCCAGATGATATTCATGATTTCCTCGGATATTTAAAAGAAAAAGTCTACAGTGTATTTTCCATCAATTTGTACATGGTCAGCTTAAAGAAATTCTTTTCTTATCTTGAAGAACCGTACAAGTCTGTAGGGGCTCAGACAATCAACATTTACAAAATGGCAGATCCACAGCTTAAGAGACCATCAAGAAAAAAACACCACAGAGATATGCCAACAGAGGAAGAGGTTATTAATCTGCGATCCTCTCTGCAGGGTGATGATCAGAAAAGCAAGCGTGACCTCTTGATGGTTGATATGGCCTTGTATTGTGGACTCCGGGTTAATGAAATTGCAAATCTGAGAGCTGAGGACATACGTCAGGATGGTGATAAATACAAGTTCTATGTTTTGAGAAAAGGACAGGTGAGCCGCAATCACTATGTTTTTTGTGATCCCGGTATCGCTGAAAGACTACTTGACTACACACAGGAGTACAAGCTGAAAAAATACTTTTGTACGGATATTGTCCATAAAAAGAAAAAGGATCGACTTAATAGCTGTACCGTCTCAGTGGCCATTTCTAAAGCGATGAAAAAGGCAGGTATTAAGAGAAAAACATTAACACCGCATAGTCTGAGACATTATGCCGGCACAACATATTATCAGACAACTAAAGACCTTTACGCAACACAGCAGTTTATGGGGCATAAGGATTCAGCGACAACAGAAATATATATGCACGTCGAAAACAACTATAGCCAGGTGGGAATTGCTTTAGCACCTTGCTAAACTAATGTCATGGTTAGCTAAAAGGAAGGTTATCTTACCCTACAAGATAGGATAAACATGGAATACAAAATAGTACAGAGACAAGAAGCGGACTGGAAAGAGCATGAAGGCAAGCAGGTAATGATAAAAACAAAGGACGGAAAGATCGTAACCGGTAGGGTAAGATTGAAAGCTGTACGGTGTGGTAAGAAGGGCTGTACTAAATGTCCACACAAAATATATGCTTATGCTCAGTACCGGATCGGAAAGAAGGTAATGGAGAAGTACCTGGGAGTAGCGCGGTAGAGGGTAGAATAATTCAAAGGAGCGTGAAATGCTAAATGGAATTATCGAAAATGAAGGTAGGAAGAAATACAAAAATACACCATTTGATCATATTACTGGTCTTTGTCAATGGTGTCATGAGCCTGTAATGTTTTCAAATTCAATAGATGAAATCATTGATGGTCATATTATCCAGTTTCACAAAAAATGTTATGATAAGAATTGTAGAATAAGATGATTTGAGTATATTCAGCGTTTATCGATTTAAAAGAGAAAAGGATTATGGATTGGGAACGTAGTTCATTGGGTGTCCGAATTGTCAGACAAGTCCAAGAAATCATTAATGAGATGAAAAATTATCTGCCTATGACTCTAAGACAAATCCATTACCAGCTTGTAACACGGAATATTGATGGATATGAGAATACACAAAACAAATATAAACAGCTCTCATCATGGCTGTATGATGCACGTGTCGATGGTTTAATTTCATGGAGCGTAATGACCGATAGGTCGAGAGGTTTTTTGGATTATACCGGATATACAAGCGCTGAACATTATCTGAAGGCTCAAATCTCTACAATTCCATCACGCTATTATCGAAACCTTTTGCAGACCCAGGATGAAGTTATTGAGATATGGACGGAGAAGGACGCTCTCGCGACGGTTATAGCAAGGACATCCCAGATATATACGGTAGCAGTGCAACCTTGTAGAGGTTTTGGCAGCGGTAGCCAATTCGACCAGGTGGCGAGACGACAAAACGGAAAGGCTCTGCATATACTTTATTTTGGAGATCATGACCCTAGTGGACTGTGGATGAGTGAAAAGGACATTAAATCGAGGTTGAAAAAGAAACACGACATCGATGTTTGCATGGAACGTATAGCTTTAAATCGAGAACAAACAGATGAATATGGACTTGATCAAGATTTCCAAATAGCAAAAGATAAGGACTTAAGAACACAATGGTATATTGAAAACTATGGTGAGGAATGCTGGGAGCTGGACGCTTTACCTCCAGATATTCTCAGTACCATAGTACTGGCTGCTATTGAGGAACGCATAGACATGGATCTGTATCATGACGAAGAGGAATGCGAAAAAGAGGACAAGTCCAAAATTAAAGAAATTGTGAAGAAGTGGAACGAGTATCTTGAATAAAAAGGTTTGAGAGAAGCAGCAACAATTTTCAATAGTAAATAGATACACATTTAAGCCAAAGTTAGATTGTTATATCTGTTGTTGGATCATCTTCTTCTGTAGGTTTTTGTTTTTGGATGAGTATCTTTTTTACTTTGGTTATTTCATGCTCATGGATCGTCAATATGAGGCCAACATCACAGAAACATTCATCACGGACTTGTTTAACGAGCCAAGCGATAGCGTCTTGAAGATACATGACAAAAATATATTAATTTTTCTTGAACTGAGCAATTTATTACTGCAGGCAGAGTTCTTACTCTGTGGACACTTGTTATACTTGCTTACATTTTTGCTTACTATGGTTATTTATGAGAGCCATTAAAAAGAGGGGAACGAAAGCAAGCTTTTAACTGTATGAATGATAAGCAGTTAAAATTTGCGAGAGGTGGGACTCGAACCCACAAGCCTCAGGGCACTAGATCCTAAATCTAGCGTGTCTGCCAGTTTCACCACTCTCGCATAGGTGATACTTATTCAACAGAGCTGATTTTCTTCTCTTCGATTCTGACGAGTTTAACCATTTACAAGGATGGACTCATTCCATCACCGGGATGAATTGATTCTGCTGTTGTTTCCATTTGAGCCGTGAAGGGATCGAACCTTCGACCCGCAGATTAAGAGTCTGCTGCTCTACCATCTGAGCTAACGGCCCATTTCGCACGCCCGGCAGGACTTGAACCTGCGACCTTTGGATTCGAAGTCCACTGCTCTATCCACCTGAGCTACGGACGCATTCTTCAGGTGAGAAAATAGCATCTCACCATAAATGGGTGAGCGACGGGACTCGAACCCGCAACAACAAGATCCACAATCTTGCGCTCTGCCAATTGAACTACGCTCACCATATCCGCGTCTGGCAGGACTCGAACCTGCGGCCCACAACTTAGAAGGCTGTTGCTCTATCCACCTGAGCTACAGACGCACTTCGGGATGGTGAGATTTGAACTCACGGCCCCATGGTCCCAAACCATGTGCGCTACCAAACTGCGCCACATCCCGTTTTTTAACACACCTTGCTTTTTTATTAAGACTAATGAAATTTATCATTTAAGAGTCTCAAAGTAAAGCAAAAAGTAGGTACGGAAGCCCAGAGCTTAAACGAGGCTCACTTCCTTTCGCTGTACACATTTACAGATGATAACCGGCTTATCATGTCGATTGGAAGGAAAGCAAACAGTATGGTGATTTTCCAAACATTATTTTTAACATTGTTCTTTCCTTCACCTTTTTATTATCGTAAACTTTTCTGCCGATAGAATTAATAATTAGTAATTGTATTACGAATTTTATGATTTCAAATATTTTGGTTTACAAAAAAGTGTAATGGGTTCATGATAAAATATGTTTGAAATAAAAAAAACAAATATATATTATAATAATATTATTGTTTGACATTAATCCTGCACTGTTATACATAGTATAACTGTATAAACAGTGTAATTGAAAAGTTACATAAATGAATATATATGAATCAGCAGAGGGCCAGGAAGCCGATTACAGCAAAGAAAGCACCATTACCATTCTGTCTGCTTTAGGGCATTTTCCCGAAAAAAAGGTCTTTTCCATTCTGTGTAGATATTTTTACAGCTCTGATATGGATATAAGCTGTGCGGCTATTAGGTCTTCGGCTTCAAAAGAAAATATAGATGCGGTTCCCCATCTTTTCCAGCTTATTGACCGGGCGAAGGATCCTGTAAAAATAGAAGCCATACGGGCACTTGCTGCAATAAATGTTCCCCTCACAGTTGAGAAGCTCATAAAATATTTCCCCATTTTTCAGGAAATTGAAGTAAAGAAAGAGATCCTTAAAGCAGCGAATAGTATTGCTGCAGCATACAAGAAGGTGGCCGAGCTAAACCGCGGTGTCCTTATCGATGAGGGCCAGAATGAATCCCTCAAGGAAATTGCAGCACAGGGCCTTGTTGACACTGGTGACTTTGAATCGCTCTTATACTATATCCCCCATGCCCCATCATCGATCCAGAAAGGGACATTTAATAATATCCTTAAAAAAAATAGTTCTTCTGCTTCAAATTTTTTAAAGCAATTAGAGAAATATACGCATGCATTTACTGATACTGCCCTGGGCATCTACATCTGCGCATATCTTTTAAAGTCAAATAACCCAAAAAATAATTTCATGCTGAACCTGCTTCAAGGTGCTACAAAAAGCACACTTCATTCATACCTGAATGGGATTTCGGAAAACCTGAAGCACATTCCCTCTGTAAAGAAGGCGTTCAGGATCCTCCTTCTTCTGCCCTACTGGGATGAAGATACAGAAAAAATGATCGATCGGTTGCTTCTTGAAGTTCTGGACCTTACAAAACGTAATTTTCCCAGGGCGATGAATGAGCTGATTACCCTTACTACAGTGCATCTTGATGCACTTTTTAAGAAAATCAGCAAAGGGTATCTATCAGTAAAAAGCGCAAAAGGGCGCGATGGTCTCCTGGCTGTCCTCCTCGCCCGCCTGTTTGAGCGAGTTATTACCCATGAACTGATAGTGGAAGTACAGAAATATTTCAAAGATGAAAATCATGTAAATGCTGGCTTGATGATTGAAAGAATCAGGGAGGTTCTGAAAAATGAAAGAGAAAGCGACAGGAAGAGATTTGAGGCCTGTATTCCTCTCTTTATGGAAACCGAAAGAATTAAGCGTTTAAATATTTATTCTGTAATAAAGAACATAAATCCGGAAAATCCTGTTCTGCTGAAGAGGCTGTGCAGAGTTATTAAGGCAGCAGGGTGGCTTG
>JAUVYC010000121.1 GCA_030603285.1 Spirochaetota bacterium | reverse complement strand
CCCCAGCACCTCGGAGTACATCCTTACGGCCACGATGTCATAAAAATCTTCCATCACGCCCATAAGAGGATAGATTGTCTCAAGCAGGACTCCGGTTTCTTCGCGCTTCACCTCTCTGACCACCATTTTTTCACCGCTTGCCAGGATGATTACCTTTGGAGGATAGGGCTTCAGCTCCATTTCTGGGGCTCTTAGTTTTTTCTCCAATTCGTCAACTATCATCGCCGTACTCCTTTCTTATTTCTTTCTGACCTCTTCATGAAGCCAGTCATTAAGCTCCCCGGCAACATCTCCAAACCGGGTGAGCCTGGCCTTTTTCTTCTTCTCCATCAATTTATCATACCGATCATCCTCCACCATGGCCACCAGCCTGCAGATGCATGACTCCCCATCCACAAACCGCCAGGGAAAACAGCCGATGGTGACCCTCTGGTTTAAAAGCAGGTCCATATCACCGCCCGCACACTCAAGATGAATGATGCCCTTATTAAACATTTCAATATGCATGAGCTGGTACTTATCATCGGTGAAAAACTCCTCAAGGCTCCTCCCGAACTTTTTTTGAAAGAAGGCATCAGCCTCCCTGGCCTGACGTGGCATCCAGTTTCTGATGATAGTATTCATGGGATGATCGGCGCTTCCGCAGTCAACCCCGAGCCAGCGAAGCTTCTTCTTTTTAGCCCATTCGGCAAATTCCCGGTCCGGCCCCGGGTGTTTTACCATGTAGCTGATCTCATCGGCAGTGGGCTGATCCCAGCCGTAATGGTGGTACCCAGTGTGGATAATCAGGATATCCCCCTCCCTGACCTCCACTCTCTCCTCCACCTGTTTTGAGGTATATACATCGTAATCCACAGTGCAGTCGGAAAGATCAACAACGACCCCCTCATGGACCAGAAAATCCATGTCCAGGGATGCAATGTCCCTGCCTGGAGTATAAAAGTGAATCTCTCCATCCAGATGTGTCCCCACGTGATTGGAATGAGTCAGAAGCTGGCCATTTGCGCCGTTGGGTGCCAGTCTCTTAAAGTACTTCACCTGCAAAGGCTCGTAAGTTGGCCATGGGGGTGTTGCTATTCCAATAGGGATGGTAAGGTCTATGAATTTCATCTTTTCCTCCTTAATATAATTCTTCGCTGCCAAAAGGAAGCCACCTCCTTTGCAGGGGAATTTTACTGCGGATTCTTCCTCATCTCCATATCTTTAATCTCCATATTTTTCCACAAAGGCCTCCAGGGCATCATGGAAACACTTTATCGGGGGCTTCACCAGCCCTGCACCCACCATGCCGATTCCTGGCTCCTTATGGGCGATTCCTGTATTAATGGCTGGGAGTATACCCGTCTCTATCACCTTAACAAGATCAATCGCCGTGGGAGTCCCTCTAAAATCAAGGGACGGTATTTGATAGGCGTCATTTTCCGCAACCGTGATTTCATACATTGCCCGGGTAAAGTTTATTGCGTCTTTCGGAGTACCACCAACAAACTTTACGATTGCCGGAGCGGCCGCCATTGCGAACCCACCTATACCCGCAGTCTCGGTAATGACGGAATCCCCGATATCCGGCGCAGCATCCCCGGCTGAAAAACCGGGAAGATAGAGCCCCTCCACCATAGTTGCCGGAGCGGTAAACCACTGATCTTTTAGACCGGAAATCCTGATGCCGAAATCCGTCCCGTTTCTGGCCATAGTGGTGATTACGGAGCTCCACTCAATTCCTGCTGCTGCCTCCACCGTGCACTTGCAGGAAGGCATGGATAGATTCAGGAAAAAATGATCGTTAGCATGCATGAAGCTCAGAACCTTTGAGATCCTCTCTTTATTGTCATCAAGCATCACCAGGTGAGGAGCCAGCTCCCGTATGAACAGAGAGGTCCCGGCCCGGTTCCTGTTATGCCCATCATCGCCCATCTGAAGCGCCTGGGCTATCAGGTTCTTCATGTCGATACCACCATGTCTTTGCAGCGCCTTTCTCAAAATAGGGGCCAATTCCTCTGCCATCCACTTCAGCCTGGCAATAACGTCGTCCGAAAATGCTCCATACCGCAGGACACTTCCCAGCCCCTCGTTCAGGGTACAGTACGCGCGGTTGGCGAACGTTTTGTTTTCTATAATCCAGACCGGCATACTCCGGGTTACCACACCGGCCATGGGCCCTACTGTGGAGTGATGGTGACAGGGCTCAAAGAGGATATCCCCTGAGGCAGCCAGCGTTTGCGCATCTTCCCTGTTTTTTGCCATTCCTTCCAGAATAAGCCCGCCTATCACAGCTCCGCGCATTGGCCCGCACATCCTCTCCCAGACCACTGGAGGACCTGCATGCAGAATAACATTCTTGTCCATACCAGGAACGGCCTCTCCGGCTGTTGAAATATCGATCAGGGTTGGCTTCCCAGCAAGAATACGGGAAGCTGCCTCCTGATTCGCTTTATCCCTCTCCACCATTATAACCTATCTCCTTTTGAAGAATCAACGCTGCCTGGGGCTTCCCTTTAAAGGCCTACCGCCCCAATCTTTTCAAAAGAGAGGCCAGTTTTTTATCCCCACCTGCCGGAGGCTTCCAGTTGAGCTTAAGAACCCTTACCCCTTCCTTCTTTAAGTTATCGGCAAAGGACTCAAGCCCAATGTTGATCACCACAATATCCTGATTAAATAATTCACTGATCTTATGAACGTCCATCTTCAGGCTGCCTTTCCGATAATCTCCAGGGCCAGCATGGATGCCTGGTAGTTGGAAGGCATGACCACACAGCCTATGGATTCAAGCGTTTTTTTCTGCTCCTCCATATTCTGAAAATCTCCCCTGGTTCCGGTAATGGAGGCAACAATGGAGAGGTACCCTCCCCGGTTTTTTGCCTGCTTCTTTGCCTCTTTAAGGCTCTCAATAATTGCGCCGGCCGGGTCCACATGGGAGCCGTAACCTAAAACAATATCCAGAAGGAACAGGGCGACTTCAGGATCATGCATCTCTTTAAGAATTCTTTTCTCCCGCAGGGAAGGATCGATCATTGGATGGGGCCTTCCTGCTGTAAAAAGATCATCACCCATATCCACAATGGTATGGGCCTTTGAGATATCTGGGTCTTTTAATATTCTTTCGGGTATGGTGTGGATGTTGGAATATACCCCGCAGGAACTGCCGATTTCCCACTCAAAGAGGATCAGCGCCTCATCCGCCAGAGTGCCCCCAGTGAAAAGACCCCGTAAATATCTCTGTGGTCGTGACATCCCCGCAGTCTCGTGCTTAACCAATTGCTCTATCTCAAGAGCAGGAAGGGTAAAGGTACTGGGCCTGTACTCCCTGCCTGAGGAAAGCGCCGCCGCCATGCTGGCTGCGGCTTCAAGGTTACCGGCAAACCGGAGATTACCTGACTGTTCCCGGGACTTCATGCCGGTAAAGTGAATTACACAGGGTTTTCCGGTCTCATTGAGTTTTGAGATCACATTTTTAGCTGTATCCTCTGCCGGAGGTTTGGAGATAACCACTATTACGCCTGTAGCGGGATCATTTTTAAGTGCTTCAATCCCCAAAAGCATCATCATCCCTCCTACGCTGCTTTCCATAAGGTCCCTTCCCCCTGTTCCGATAGCCTGGGAAATCCCACCGCCCTGTCGGTCGATGCTGCAGGTTACCTCCTGAAGACCGGTGCCTGAGGCCGCAGCAACCCCGATATTTCCCCGCCGCACCACATTGGCAAAGCAGAGAGGTTTGCCGTTAATGATGGCTGTGCCGCAGTCCGGGCCCATCATTAAAAGACCCCTGCTGACTGCCAATTTTTTTAGCTCGATTTCATCCTCCAGGGATACATTATCCGAGAAAAGCATGACGTGGCGATCATTCTCAAGGGCTATTTTTGCTTCCCGGGCTGCATGTATCCCCGGAACCGAAATAATCACCAGATTAGAATCAGGAAGCATTTTAAAGGCAGTATCAAGGCTTACCGGACGATACTCTTCCTCTGCTTTAGCCTCGCTTTTTTTGCTGATTAAAAGCTCCCGGGCGGACTGGAGTGCGTTACTGACAGCTTCATCATTGTCACCCTCCACTGCGATGATGAGATCGTTCGGGGCGGCCTGTTCTGCTTCACGCGTAAGAAATCCAACCTTCTTTAAAAGCTCTCTGTTTGCCTCGGTCCCCATGGAAACAACCGCATCCCGGACACCGGGGATTTTTTTTACTTCCCTGCTGATCAGCATGAGGAATACGGAATCATAGTATGAGTCTTTCTCTATAAGGACCTTTCTCACACCTGTCTCCTTTTTAACCATCTCAATATTATGGTAAAAGACCACCTACAAAGCAGGTGGTGGTTTCCAAGCCAAAAGGCTTTTAAAGGCATAGCCTTTGAATTAATCTTTTTAGAAATATTATAGACCACCTCCAAAACAGGTGGCTTCCTTTTGGCAGTGAAGGCCAGCTCCATCACCATAATCGGGGTTTTGAAAAGTAAGGTAGACAAATCTCTCCGAACAGTCGCGGATGCTATTTAGTCAATCATGAAATTCATCTTTCCCGTTCTTTATTCCCCTGTGCCGGACATGAAAAAACTGTCAACTTAGACCGCACTCATTCACCTATAAAGCTGAACAGAATAATTCTAAACCGTTGTATACCGTATGTCAAATAAAATTTGCAAGAATATTGATAATCCTGTTTTATAAAGCATCAGAAAAAGCTAACTTTTAACTTCGGCGCTTCCCGCAATCTCCAGGTACCAGAGAAGACCGGTCAGGGCATCCGTGCCGGAAGTTTCCCCATGCGAAACAGCTTCTTTTACCATATCCAGCATATCCTCAAATCTTTTTGCTTTTAACAACCCCCTGGCTGCTCTGAGCAGGCAGCAGGGAAACTGCCCCTGCAAAGCCTGCCAGAGAAGGGTTTTCCCACCCAGACTTGTCTTATCCAGCGCTGCCCGAATCTCTTCTTTATTTACAGGTAGATATTTCATGTGTGGTTCTTGCCGCACCTCTGCCGGCATTTCCATAAAAAGTCTTGCCATTCTTTCACCAAGCAGAACTCCCGAGATAAAATCATCTCCGGATGGGGTAAATCCAATTCCAAGACCGACAATTTGAGAGAGACCGCTGATGGCCTGGGTGGAGCTGCGGTCGCTGGCTCGGGTTGGGATTTGAGCAGGGGACCTATTAGCGAAGGGGATCCCGGTCTGGTTGGAATCCCGGGTTGAAGCTCTTGTTCTGGTTTGGGCGCTTGTTTGATTATTCCCGAAATCCATCCCGCTTACAATCATATCCAGGGCTCTGGAACATCTTGTTATCAGGGGTAAGCCCCGAGCATCCGGACTAACGAGTGCCAGTAATCCCCCTCTCTTGCCCTCCTGGAGGAGGGCCTCACGCAGGAAGGGAAGTTTCCAGAGATGAAAGCACCTGACATCCTCCAGATGGAGACACCCTTCCCAGGATTTCGACTCCTCAAGATCAATCCTTACCCTACTGAGTATCATCCTGCCGCTTTCGAGCACAGCTCTATGTCCTTGCTTTATGATTGAAGCGTGATTGCATTCAAAGAGGGAAGGTACCAGTATGCTTAAAGCAGTCATATGCGTCTGATTTTTTATCAAAGAAATCAGAAGATTGTCGGGATGCAGGATGTTGATCGCCTGAGTGTACACAGCCGCGACCTTCCCGCACCATGGAAAAGAGGGGAAGAGGATACCCGTATCACGGGCTTTGTATCTATTCAGCCACAGAGTCATGGAGTTTTAGATATTGTATAAAATTATTTAAGAATATTAAAACAGATAAGCCAAAATAGCAAGCATCAATTTTTAAAAGCATTTTTAGTACCTTAATACCAATTTTCTTGCTTTTTAGGCAAGAAAATTATTTTAATCAAGAATGCGGCTTGTCCGCATTAGGTAAACAGATGATACCTTCTCATAATTAATACCTTAATCCAGATTTTCTTGCAAATTAAAGTTTGTGCCTATTGAGCAAGAAAATCAGTATTAAGGTACTAATAAAGTCCCTGGTAGCCAGTGTTGAAATAACCTTTTTACAAAAGCACAGACTCTTTTCCAAATGAAGCAGATGATCGGAATGGGCATGGGTAATGACACGTACAGGCCTTCCGGAATGGGCATCACAGACGATATTTTCCCCAAGTAAAACCGCACCGTTCTCTGTTATGCGGGCTTCATTCATTTTTATCTTTTGTGATTTTTAAAATCAACGGTTCATATCCAATCCATTCTGAAGCTGTCAAGAGGGTCTTTTTACATGACTTTTTACCCACCCGGGCTGCAAGGTATGCCTGAGCTGTACGCTCTTTAAATCGTGCATCCCTGAGAAGATGATGATCATAAACGATTAGGCCTGTTTTGGTATTTTTAAGAATGTCACACAAATTATCAATTGACCTCTGTAGATTAATCCGGTTTACAATAAAACCAAAGAGATAGGTTGCAGGCCCATCCAAAACCAGTATATCAGGATTTTCCTTAATAATCCACTGTGCATAATCCTCAATATTAGGCCCCTGCAAATCAGAGGTATAGACCACTTTCCTTCCTTTGTGTTCCACTGATAATCCAATCACCCACCCTACTCGATCGTACTCGATCCCATGAAACATGGGCCAGGTAAACTTTACAGAAGTTGAACCCTTTTTAAACGAGCTTCCGTCAGCAATTTGAACATCAATGTCTTTTAGCTTGGTTTCAGAAATCCAGTTCTCGTTATGCCAGTGTGAAACCGTCTTATTAAACCAGCCACGTCCTTTTTCAAGCAGCTGATTTTTCCTTTTTTGATAATCGCCGTAATCCTTTGCCATAGCTAAGGGCAACCATTCTACAGGATCATTGAACTTTAGATTATTCTCAGGCTTTGTATACATTGCTGTGTAATCAGTGCTGCCATAGGTTTCATATAACTGATTCAGAAACAGCCTGGCACGCCCCCATTGTGATCGATTAATCCATCGATTCGGATCCTTAATCCAAAGATTTTTCCCTCTGTATATTGTTTTTGCACGAGAGGGGAGGGTATGATGATCGTAATGGTAATGAGAAATAAAAATTGTATCCGCATGCCGGGAAAAATCTATAATTGTGTTCAGGGCTGTTTGGCATAATTCTTCCTTTTCTGTGGCAGAAAGAGGATAGCTGGGCTGCATGGCGGAAGCACCTGGATCAACCAGGAGCCTTATGTCCGGAGTTTCAATAAATATACAGCTTGATTTGGCGCCGTAAGAATCAAACCAGACCAGATATACCTTTATGCTTCCAGCCTTAAGAGGCCTTTTTTTTAACTCCTGAAAATTGAATGGCACAATCATTATTCTAAAATAAAACCTATCTTTGACTACAAATATAATCACTTATTATTATAACCTGACATTTTAATTTCCTGTTCATCCCTTATAATTTGGATGTAATGCTGTGCATCATCTAAAGGCGAAACGTCAAATTATATCTAAACATACCTACCAGCTTCATCTGAAAAGAGATAGGAAGATCTCTGTAAACTATTTTAATATTCAGGTCGCCGCTCTCAAGTTCTTATACCGGGTAACGTTAAAACGGAACAGGAATATTGAGCTCATTCCCTATCATAAGAGAAGTAAAAAACTCCCTGTGGTCTTAAGCCAGGAAGAAGTGGTACAACTGTACAAGGTAGTTGGGTATATAAAGCACAAAGCGATGATTTTAACCCTCTATTCTACAGGGATGAGAGCCAGTAAAAGACCACCTGCAAAGGAGGTGGCTTCCTTTTGGCAGTGAACTTGTTCATTTAAAAGTTTCTGACATCGACAGCAAGAGGATGCAGATAAGGAAATATCTTCATGTTGCACGGGTCTATCTGGATACGACGAAGACTCAACTAGATAATCTTGAGCTTGATTGAATCGTTCCTTCCAGAAATAATGTCTTGTTATTCACAATAAGAACGGAAAACTCAGATGAAAAGGCCACCCATCGAAGTAGCTGATAATTTCAGAGAGAACCTTGATAAGCTTGGAAAACTTAGCCCAGAACAATGGAAGGTGTTGAACGCTCTCATCTCCTGCACAAACTTCAGTTTGCAGGACAGCTCGGCTTGGCGGTCATGTGTATGAGTGTGATAATTGCGGGCA
>JAUVYC010000032.1 GCA_030603285.1 Spirochaetota bacterium | reverse complement strand
GTTCAGGAACCGGCATATAGGATTTATTTTTCAATTCCATCATCTTCTGTCTGAATTTACAGTAGTTGAAAACATTATGATGCCAAATCTGATCGCTCATTTTAATGTTGAAAAAGCATATAATAAATCTTTAGAATTAATGAAATTATTGGGGATATATGAAAAAAAGGATTCCAAACCAAACAAGCTCTCAGGAGGAGAGAGCCAGCGTGTAGCAATAGCCCGGGCACTTATTAATGCGCCTGAGATTATTCTGGCTGATGAACCTACAGGCAATCTAGATGCGCAAACAGCTGAAACTATAAAGGGCATGCTATTTGATATTGCAAAAAAATTCGGACACACAATGATCATTGTAACACACAATCGGTCTATAGTAGAGGAGGCTGATACCACTTATCAGCTTCAAGACGGTATTTTAAATCACTTGCTTGATCATATTAATTGATATATATTTGTATTTGAGGGTAGACCCATGTTCTGCAAAATTTGCATGAAGAAAACCGCACAATTTCATACACCAAAAATAATTAACAATGAAATTGTATACATTCATCTTTGCTGGGACTGTGCTGAACAAAAAAAATCACACGAAATAGCGAATGGCTTTGACGATAAGCTTCATTTTTTACTCGAAGGACTTCTTCGATCAAAAGAAAATGAAAAAGGCTCTACCTCTCAGTCAGTATGTAATACATGCGGAACAACACTTAAAGATCTTAAGAAAAATAAGTTATTAGGCTGCCCATGCTGTTATGAAATATTTTCTGAATATCTATTAAAGGATTTAAATTCAATAGATACGGTATTTACCAAACACAGTATCAACAATGAGATTACAGAACCGATAGACCGTATGAAGAAAGAATTAAGAGTGGCAGTGGAGATAGAAGACTTTGAAAAAGCTGCATTATTACGAGACAAAATTCGAAAATGTGAAAAAGAAGGATTCTTTCTTGAAAATTGAAGAGCTTGCAATAAGTGAGGGCATCTGGAATTCAGAAGCAAAGGATACTTCAGATATAGTGTTTAAGAGCAGCATAAAATTCGTAAGAAATCTTGACGGATATGTATTTGCTCATAAGCTAAATATGAAGGAAAAAGACAAAATAAATAAAATTTTAATAGAGAATATCGAAAATAATGACCGCCTCTCTGATTTCACAATATATAATCTGAATTCATTTTCAAAAGTCGATAAGATGATCTTTTTTGAAAGAAATATTTTAATGAATGACAGAACATATGGTGGTGTCATCATTCTTTCGAATGATCAAAAGTATTATTTTATCTTATGTAATGACGATCATATTGAATTTGTTACGTTAAAACCCGGTTTTAATTTTGATGATATTTTTATATATGGAAAAAAGATAATGCGCAGCATAGAAAATAAACTTGATTTTGCTTTCTCTGAATCATTTGGTTATCTTACGAGCTATCCTCAGAATTCAGGCTCAGGAATAGAAATTTTTATTACTCTTCATTTACCGGGGCTTATTATTTCCAGCAAGATAAATGAAGTTGTAGTAGAACCCGAAAAACAGGGTATTGGGGTCAGGAGCGGCTGGATAGATGGATATTACGAGATCTATAATAAATACTCAATGGGATTAGCTGAAAAAAAAATCTTTGAACATACAGTGTCAAATTTTCAGAAAATTGTTCAGTATGAGAGGGAAAACCGTGAGAATGAGTATAATATGAATAAAAGCATTATTGAAGATAAAGTGTGGAGAAGTTATGGAGTTTTACTATCTTCCAGGCTTATTTCTCTATACGAGGCGTTTGATTTAATTTCTCATGTACGATTGGGGATTGGTCTTGGAATTATCAATTACCTGACGATCAAGGATATAAATCTATTATTGTACTATATACAGGATTTTCATCTCCGAAAGAGGTATAATATAGAAGGTGAGAATCTAAACCTGGAAGAATTAAGAGCACAATTTTTAAGAGATTATTTAAAAGAGGTAATATAATGTTTAAGGGACTAACAGAACGGGCCCAAAGAGTAATAAATATATTAGCACAGGAAGAAGCAAAAAAGCTGAATCATGACAAACTTCTACCTGAACACATACTCCTGGGATTGATAAGGGAGGGGGAGGGTGTTGCAGTAAAGTCCCTGATCAATCTCGGTGTTGATTTTCATCTGTTACGGGAAGAAATTATTTCCAATTCAAAAAAGACAGGTGGTATTCTTTTATTAGGAGATGTTCCGCCGTCTACCAGAGCACAACGTGTATTAGAGCTCAGTGCTGATGAAGCGAGGAATATGGGTCATAATTATATCGGAACCGAACACCTGCTTTTAGGACTCATCAGAGAAGGTGACAGCGGCATCCTGAATGCTTTTGATAAACAGGGTATAAAGATATCCAATGTACGGGAAGAAATCAACAGGCTGCTTGGAACAAATAAAACAGAAGTGAAAAAGAAAGTCGATAAGAGAACCCCGACACTGGATGAGTTCGGAAGAGACATCAACAAACTTGGAAAAGAGAAAAAACTTGATCCTGTTATTGGAAGAGAAAAAGAGATTAAACGGGTTATACAAATACTTTGCAGGAGAACGAAGAATAACCCTGTATTAATAGGCGAGCCTGGAGTAGGAAAAACAGCGATTGTCGAAGGGCTTGCCCAGGGTATTATGATTGGAAGAGTTCCTGAAACTCTTGTTAACAAAAGAGTACTTACCTTAGATCTTGCCTCTCTGGTTGCAGGAACGAAATACCGCGGAGAATTTGAGGAAAGATTGAAGAAAGTTATGTTTGAAATTAGAAGAGCTGGTAATGTAATTCTATTCATTGATGAACTCCATACGATTATCGGTGCCGGTGGCGCAGAAGGCGCTATAGATGCTGCTAATATGTTAAAACCTGCGCTTTCGAGAGGTGAGTTACAATGCATAGGAGCCACAACACTAAACGAATATAAAAAGTATGTAGAAAGAGATGCTGCTCTCGAACGCCGCTTCCAGCCAATTATTGTTGATGAATCTTCAGTCAAAGAAACAATTGAAATATTGAAAGGAATCAAACAAAAATATGAAGAGCATCACAGAATTGCTTATACCGAAAAGGCATTGGGTGCAGCTGCAAATCTTTCATATCGGTATATCACTGACAGGCATCTCCCGGATAAGGCCATTGACCTCATTGATGAAGCTGGTTCAAAGGTTAGACTTGAAAACACTATGATTCCGGAAGATTTTAAAGAAATTGAGTTAGAAATTGAACGATTACGTGAAGAAAAAACAAACCTTGTTGAAGTTCAGGACTATGAAAAAGCCGCAAAAGTAAGAGATAAGATGAATGTTCTGAGGGAAAAACTTGAGTTAATGAAGGAAGAATGGAAAAAGGAACTTAATAATGAGAAACCTGTTGTAGACGAAGATGAAATTTACCAGATCACCAGTGAATTAACCGGTATTCCGCTTGTACAAATCGTTGAGAGTGAATCAAAAAAACTCCTGCGTATGGAAGACGAACTCCATAAGAAGATTATTGGACAGGATGAAGCCATAGAAGCGGTGAGCAGGGCAGTGAGGAGGTCAAGAACAGGCTTGAAATCGCCAAAAAGACCATCCGGTTCATTCATCTTTCTTGGTCCTACGGGTGTAGGAAAAACTTACCTTGCAAAAACATTAGCGGAATTTCTCTTTGGAAGTGAAGATGCTTTGATAAGAATCGATATGAGCGAATTTATGGAAAAGCATAATGTTTCAAGACTTGTTGGGGCTCCCCCAGGATATATCGGTTATCAGGAAGGTGGTGAATTAACTGAAAAGATACGAAGGAAACCGTACAGCGTAATACTGCTTGATGAAATTGAGAAAGCTCATCCGGATGTTTTTAACATTCTTTTGCAGGTGCTTGAGGAGGGTCAGCTTTCTGACCACCTTGGACATACTGTTAATTTCAGAAATACCGTAATCATTATGACTTCAAATGTAGGAAGCAAAGAAATCCATAAGGGGACAAGCCTGGGATTTACAACATCTGATGATAAAAACAGTTTTCTGGATCTAAAGGATAAGGCAATATCTGCGCTCAACAGGGTATTTAATCCGGAATTTCTGAACAGGGTTGATGAGGTTGTTGTTTTTCACTCATTAAAAAAAGAACATATCGGGAAAATTATTGATATTATGTTTGATGAGAGCAGATTGCAGTTAGAAGAAAAAGGCATGACTTTTGAAATAACAAAACCTGCAAGAAACTTACTTATTGACAAAGGATTCGATGAAAAATTTGGTGCCCGTCCCTTGAGAAGAACAATACAGCGTGAAATCGAGGATCCTCTTGCGAATGAGATTTTAAAAGGGGTATTCAAGAAAGGAAGTCAGATTATTATTGATACCCAGGATGAAAAGATAGTTTTTCAAGAATCCCGCAAAAAAAAGAAGAAAAAGGAACTTGAAAAGGTTGAATCAGCCTGACTTAGAAGAATAGAACTCCCTGGCGGCCGTAAATAAATACCAACCTAAATTATATAAAGAGTATAAAGCATTATATTTCCAAGGTTTAAAACATCGGCCTGTTTGAAATAATGATAGAAGAAATTATTGAAATCTCTATAATTCTGTTTCTTCTGGTTCTGTCATTTATATTCTCAGGCTCAGAAGTTTCGATTTTTTCCATCTCAGAAATTGAAAAAGTAAAACTTTCCCAAATTAAAAATAGGAAAAACAGGCTTCTACTTAATTATCTAAACCTGCCCGAAAAAGCGCTTATAACAATATTAGTCGGAAATATGGTTGTAAATCTTAGTGCTTCAATTATCGGAGAACGGCTCTCAAATGTACTGTTTGTAAATCATCCTCTGTTTTACTCTGTTTTTATCATGACCTTTCTTGTGCTGCTTTTTGGTGAGATTGTACCAAAAAAGATAGCTGCTTCAAAACCGACAGTTTTTGCAAAAAGATGTATCAATATAATCGAAACGGCACGCAAGGTATTTTTTCCTCTTATTTTTCTCATGAATAAATTTATAAAAGCAGGAAAAGACACTAAAAGCAGTTCAGTGTTGTCTAAGGATGAGCTCCTCTCTGCTTTTGAAGTAAGCTCAAACGCGGGTCTTAACAATATTTCAATAAAAATTTTGAAAAACCTGATCAGCCATATTGATAAACCTGTAACAGATATAATGATACCCCGATCTGATATACAGGCAATTGATATTGGCGAATACTGGAATGCTATTGAAGATTTTATAAAAGTGTCACCATTTTCTACCGTTTTATTTTATAGGGGGAATATTGATAACATTATGGGATATTCACTAAAAACAGATCTCATCAATGTGAGAAAAAAGAGCATAAAAGAACGGCTGAGAGAATTTTTTTATATTCCGGAGTCAAAAACTATCTTCTCATTATTAAGTGATTTCAAGGAACGTAATGAATTTATAGCAATCATACTTGATGAATACGGGGGAACAGCAGGTCTGATTACACTCAAGGACATACTGGACTCAATATTTATTCAGGATATGCGTATTAAATATCTTATTCAGGAAAAGGGGAAAGGATCATGGTCCATACATGGCAATGCAAAAATATCTGATTTAAATAGTATGTTGTATCTTGATTTACCAACTGAATCAAATACTATAAGCGGCTATATCATTAATAGGATTGGTTCAATTCCAAAAGAGGGTTCTCGATGGAATTTGATAAAAGATTATACATTCACAATACGAAAAAGCGATAACCGGCAGATAGAACTACTGGAGCTTAAAAAAATTGATAGTTAATGTATTTCTTCTTCTTATACTATTCATGTTCTGGGCATTTTTTGCAGGAACTGAAACAGCTTTTATTTCTGTCAATAGATTTAAATTAAATAATCTGAAGAAGAAGGGGAAAAAAAATGCAATTGTTGCATATTATTTACTGGAAAAACCTGATAGATTATTGACAACAACGCTTGTGGGAACCAATTTTTCTCTTGTAATGGCTGCTAATATTACAGCGGTTCTGTTTTATAACATCTTAGAAAAATCAGTACCTGTAATATCTATTGTTGTTCTTACCGTTATATCACTTATACTCTGTGAAATCATTCCAAAAAATCTTGCATTGAAAAATAGTTTAAAAATAACCTTATTATTTTCTTATCCGCTTTATGTATTTTATTTTATTTTTTATCCAATTGGTAAGATTTTTTCTTTTCTCTCTAAAATCTTCATAAGATTGATTGGTGCTTCACATTCAAGTTCAATTCCTGATATGTTCAGCAAAAAAGACGATGTGAAAATATTTCTCACTGCGCAATTAATAAAAAGTATTACAAAGGAGGAAAGAAGATATTTTGTGGATAGTCTTGATTTCGGTGATAAAGAACTTTCTGATATTATGATTCCCTTAGTAGAGATCTGCGCTTTATCAGTAAATGAAAAAATTGAACTCTGTTATCAATTTGTCAGAGAATACCATAAATGCTATATACCTGTATATGAAGAAAGGATCGATAATATTGTTGGTGTCATTTATGTCAACGATCTCTTCAAGGTAGATAAAAACCTGAGGCTTTCAGCCGTAATGAGAGAGCCATTATTTGTACCGGAGAATAAGAATATAAACGAGCTTTATCGGGAACTGTATGTAAAAGATATTCCTGTTGTCTTCGCTGTGGATGAATATGGGGGGGTGACTGGAATTGGAACAATTTATGATATCGGAGAAGAGATCATTGGAGAAATAAGTGTTTTTGATGAAAAGGAAAATATATTTGTAAAAATTAAGGATAATGAGTATTTGTGTACTGGAGATGTAGAAATTGACGAAGTAAATCACCGGTTATCAATAGATATATTTATAGAAGATTTTACAACGCTCAACGGTTTTGTTCTTAAAAAGCTCGGGAAAATTCCAAAAAAAGGTGATTATATTGAGGCAAATGGATATCGCTTTATTGTTGAAAAGGGGGGTGAAAAGAAAGTCGAATTAATCAGAATAATGGCTCAAAAACGCGATTAATATTTGCAACACATATTTTTATTATGTAAAAATTTAAAGTAAAAACTATTTAATAAAAGATTTATTTGAATTATATTATTACAATCACTAAAAATTATGAGGAATAATTAATGTGGAAGAAGAGTTTGATTTGCACTTACCTTATGTTTTTCTGGCTTTTTATAATTTTTGTACCTGGATTTCTTCTGGCAGAGAATTCATTTGAGGGGAAAAAGATCATTGATGTTGAGTTCGAGGGACTGGTGAAAAGTGAAGTATTTTCGGTAAAAAGCATTATCGAGACAAAAGCCAGGTCCAATTTTTCACAAAAAACCATTGATATTGACATTAAAGCACTTTATAATCTTGAGCTTTTTGATGATATAAAGGTTGATGTTATAGAACATGATGAGGGACTTGTCGTTACTTTTATTTTTGTTGAGCTTCCTACAATCAGGGAAATAATAATCAAAGGCAATAAAAAAGTCTCTAAACGGACAATAAAAGATAAAATTCTTCTTAAAAAAGGCTCTGTGTACAATGAGCAAGAGGTTTATAATGATGTTAAAGAAATAATAAATCTTTATGAGGAGAAAGGTTTTCCCGATACAGCGGTAACGTATAAAATAAAAGAAACAAAAGAAAAGGATAAAAAAACCGGGGAGAAGATAGATAGTGTTGATTTAATCCTTTCAATAAAGGAAAGTAAGAAATTAATCATAAAAACGTTGAATTTCAGCGGAGTCGAATCTGTCCAGGAAGAAAAATTGAGGTATAAAATGAAAACAAGGGAGCGAGGCTACATATTTTCATCAGGTTTCTTTAAGCCGGGTGAGTTTGAATTAGATAAAAGAGAAATACTGAGATATTATGGGATTAATGGGTTTATCGATGCAGAAATAATCAAAGTCGATAAAACTATACAGAGGAATGAAAGGAAAAAGCGGAATGAAATGGACCTCACTATATATATAGAAGAGGGAAACCAGTATACCTTCGGCGGTGTTGAAATATCAGGAAATAAAATTTTTACTGACGGTGAATTGTACTCTCTCGTTAAAGTAAAAGAAAATACCGTGTTTAATAAAATAACATGGGAGACAAGTGTACAGTCTATACGAAATCTCTTTGCAACAAATGGGTATATTTACTATGAAATGGATATACAGGAAAATAAAGATCGTGAAAAGCATGTTGTTTCATATAGCATTCAAATAACGGAGAACATTAAAGCTCATATTGAACACATTTTCATTACGGGAAACGAAAAAACGGAAAAATTTGTTATCGAAAGGGAGATAGAAATCCTCGAGGGGGAGATTTTTAATGCCAGAAAGATACAGAGATCCACGGAGAAATTATATAATCTTCAATATTTTTCAACTGTTAATCTAGACGTAAAACCCGGCTCTGAATTGGGGCTGGTAGATCTTATATTTGATGTTGAAGAGCAAAGAACCGGGTTATTCAGTTTTGGTTTAAGTGCTTCAACTGCAGGTCAAGGTGTTTCACTCTTTGAGGAGGTTTCTGCAAATAATTTTCTCGGAAGAGGATTAAAACTTTATGAAAAAGTCGATATCGGATTTACAGATAAGTCCTTTGGGGATCGGATGTCGATAGAGTTTGGAATTGATGAACCATGGTTATTTAATACACCGACATCTGCAGGTTTAACTCTTTCCGCATCAAGAATTAAATATAGTGAGGCAACCGGAGATATAATTTATGTAGATAATAATAAAGATAGTATAATAGATGTTGATGCTGAGGGCAATCCTGAGACCCTGGAATATGTTTACCACAATCTTAAATGGGCACTCCGGTTTGGAAGAAGATTTTGGTACTATTACGGAATAAACTCTGAACTGGCATTTTCTGTATATGAGAATTACTCTGCTGATAGGGCTTTTGAAGGCAGTTTGCAGGAACAGTTTGACGGTCGCGTTGACGGTCGCTGGCAGCAGTACTGGAAAAACTATCTGGCCATTACCGGATACAGGGATACAAGGGACCTCAGTATTTTTGCTACAAGAGGTACATTTGTATCCCAGAATATTACATTTTTCGGGGGACCGCTTGGAGGATATAGTGATTTTCTCAAATTAAATACAGATATGAATGTAAACGTGCATACATTCTGGAAGTTTGTTTTATCAACCCGCCTTAATTTTGGTTTTATATTTCCATGGCCGGCAGAGCTGGGTTACTCTTTTAAAATTGATGATGCTGATTATATAAGAGTTGACGGCATGAACGAAGGGAGGGGATGGCAGAGAGACAGTCAATTTGAATCTCCCTATTCAATGAACGGCATATCGGAACTGAATATCAGCATCGAACACCGGTTCCCCATTGAGGAGAGGATTATATGGGGAATTACCTTTTTTGATATAAGCGGATGCTATACTAAAGATAAGAAATTTTCCATAGATCCTAAAAAATTATATTACAGTATTGGATTGGGGGTCAGTTTTTTGATACCGGGCTTTCCGATCCGGCTTTATTTAGCAAGAAGATTTAAATATGATCATTCAATCGGAAAATGGCAGCTGGTAGATAAAGATTACGACCAGATATTTTTTAGAGATTGGGATTTTATATTTGCAGTTGCAGGATTCTTTTAAAAGAGGGGATTTGACTATGAGGAATAAACTTTTCATATTCTTCTTTTTAATTTTTGTGCTTGTACCATTTATAATATTTCCCATTACTCTTGTAAGGGTAGGGTATATTGATCTTGATATAATTATTGATACCTACACTGGAAAATATCTAGATACAGAAATTTCAATAAGAGAAGATTATGTTTTAAAGTTACAGGGAAATTACAATCAAAATTATTTTACATTATCTGAAGAAGAAAGAAGTGACATCCTGTTACAGTTAAAAGATCAAAGAAATGTGCTCAGTATGCTTCGATATAATAAATTCTTATGGGAAAGCACAGAGGATATTAGAGATGATATTATTTATCAAATTGTCCAGAGGGATATTATGGAAGCAATTAAAAAAACAAGTGAATTAGAAGGATACAGCCTTATACTGGACAACACAGGGAATTTTATATATGGAAGTAACGATATTAATTTAACGGATAAGGTATTGTTCAGGCTTGATGAGAAATTGCTGGATCTCCAGAATAATGAACCTGTAGCACCTCTTATACTTGAACTGGAAGAAAACCTCGAAATATTTTAAGACTAAACACCGGATTGAAATTCAATTTAATCAAAGGGGGAATATGAATGCCAGATACGAAAGGAACAATGAACATTGAAGATATAAAAAAATATCTTCCACATAGATATCCATTTTTATTTATTGATAAAGTATTGGAGATAAAGGAAGATGGAATTATTGCCATTAAGAATGTTACCGGTAATGAAAGTTATTTTATAGGACATTTCCCTGGATACCAGGTTATGCCCGGGGTATTGCAAATTGAAGCTTTAGCACAAGCTGCTGCTCTTTTTGTTATTTTTAAATATAATTTAAAATCGAAACCTGTATATTTCATGAGTATTGATAAAGTAAAATTCAGAAATCAAGTAGTTCCTGGTGATACACTGCGACTTGAAATAGTGCTTGAAAGATTTGGTGGTAGAGTCGCCCGTGTTAAAGGAAAGGGATTTGTTGGAGATAATCTCGCTCTCGAAGCGCAAATGGTTGCAGTGATTTCTAAATCACCGTGATTTCTTAAACCACCGTGATTGTAAAATAAAAATGAAGATACATAGTACTGCCATAATTGATAAAAATGCAATAATAGGAATGAATAATGAAATCGGTCCATATGTAATAATTGAGGGACATGTAAAAATTGGGAATAATAATAAAATCGGCCCAGGGACAATAATCACCGGGAATGTGGCAATTGGAGATAATAACAATATTAGCGGTCATATATACATAGGAAATTACCCGCAAGATCTGGAATATGAAGATGGAGATACCTACGTAAAAATTGGAAATAATAATATAATCAGAGAGTTCGCAAATATTCACAGAGGAACAAAAGAGGGGAGTACAACAATAATAGGGGATAATAACTTTTTAATGGTAGCAGCTCATATAGCTCATAATTGCATACTCGGGAATAATATAATTATGGTAAACGGCGCAGGTCTTGGTGGATATGTTGAAATAATGGATCATGCTTTTATAAGTGCATATGTAATGGTACATCAGTTCACCAGGATCGGGAGTTACTCCATTTGCGGTATCCTGAGTAAAATAACGCAGGATATCCCCCCGTTTATGATGGTTGACGGAAACCCTGCACTTGTAAGAGGAATAAATACTGTTGGGTTAAAAAGAAAAGGATTTAGTGCCGAAAGACGGGAAAAGATAAAAATAGCGTATAAAATTCTATACAGGAGTGACTTCAGCTTATCTTATGCTCTTAAAGAATTGAAAAATATGGAAAATTATGAAGATATAAAATTACTTATTGATTTTATTGAAAGCTCGAAACGGGGAATATTATTAAAATCACCGAAAAATATTATTATGAAAGAATAGGTATGGCATATTATGTTGGTATAGATGTAGGGGATGTCAGGATTGGTCTATCTATTAGTGATAAAACAAAAAAAATTGCATTTCCTCTTAACGTAATTAATAGAGAAAATAACAGCTTTGGATTTAATAAGATAAAAAAATTGCTAGAAGGCAAAGAGGTTGAAGCTTTTGTTGTTGGCTTGCCCATAAGAAGTGATGGAGTTTTAGGAGAACAGGGTAAAAAGGTTTTACAGTATATTGAAAGTTTAAAGGGTTATTTTCCATATGAAGTAATAACATGGGATGAACGTTATTCAACTGCTTTGGCAGAAAAATATCTTTTAGAAAGTAAAATTAAAAGAGAAAATAGAAGAAAATTGATTGATAAAGTTGCCGCACAAGTTATTTTACAATCCTTCCTGGATCATCTTAATAAGAAATAAACCTACAATATTTGTAGATAGTATTTTTAATTATACACTATAAAATTTCTATTTGTTTCACTTTCTTGAAACATTCTTGTAGGGTAATTCATGAATTGCCCTACAAGACATTTAACAAGATTCCCTAAGGTATGAAGTCACTTTATACCTGCATATAATAGTCTAAGTAGACATAATATATCTTATGGGAACTTACTGTTTTAAAAAAAGATGTGCAAAATTATATACAATCTTATAAATCTTATCTGTGGTATGTTTAATTTGTATTTTGGATTTATATAAGTGCTATAATGATTTAAATCTATGATTGTAAAATCCCCTCCCATATAGATTACCTTTTCCCTTTTGGTATCCGGCAAAAAAATAATTAAACTATTGGCTCTCTAATTCCGCCTTTTGATTTTTCTCTTGCTATATCTATTCTTTCTTTCATTTTAGCAAATACTTTATTCTTCCAGTAAGGTATTACATCTTTAAATGCATCATAGTTTGCATCTATTTCACTATAACCTCTGCCTCTGATAATTGCCATGATGTTTGTTTTATAAGTCTTATCTTGTAATGAGCTTGTTTCTTCCATTACAATATCAGCAATTACTGATAATAGAATTTTTTTCTGTTTTTCTGAGCTAGTAAATGGTATTAAAAATTGATAAATTGTACGCCAGAGCTGCACTTGAGCATTGTAACACTTTCGATTACCGTAACCTTTGTAATATACATCAACTACTCCCAGTAATTTTTTAAAATGATTTGCTTCTGCTGAATCCATCATTTCATTTTTAATTTTTTGTATCTCCATTTTTGTGCTCCTTTCAATATCTATATAACTACAGGTTGACTATAAATAGACATTGCCCAAAATAAACATATACAAAGCACTACTACTATACCAACAGCAGTAATTGTTTTTACTGTTTCTCTTTCGTCATAAGTCATTACATATTTATTACAATAGCGCTCACTTAAATTCCCCCTATACTGCTCATATAAAGTCCTCCTTTCATTCTCACAATCTTTTACAGAAGTCTAACGATTAACAGATATTTTGAGAAAAAGAGGCTGTTCGAGAGCAAACACTTTGCGATAGGCTAAAGATTGGATCATCAAAGAGAGCCTCCCATTCATCTACGTGACGATTGCTTGTAATAATTGTAGAAGCCCTCCCATACATCTCTACGACAATTTCATAAAAATCATTTGCTTCCTGAAGTATCAGCTTTTGAAGACCAAAGTCGTCAATTACCAGCAGATCAGGACTAATAAACCGTATCAGTTCTTTCTCAAATGAATTGTCAGCTCTGCTCTGCAGTAAAGTCTTGAACATTTTATGTGCTCTTACCATTAACACTTTTTTTCCTCTCCTACAGGCGCTATGGGCAATTGCATTTGCTAAAAAGGTTTTTCCTACACCTACGGGTCCACAAAAAATAACATTCTCCAATCTGTCAATAAACTCCAGACTGAAAAGTTCTTTGAGTGTGTCCCGTTCCACCGTTACCTTCGCATCCCAGTCGAACCTTTCCAGGGTTTGACCTGAGTCTAAAGAAGCATATTTCATCCTTCTGTTCAAACTGTTTTGTTCTCTCCTTTGAACTTCATCTTGGAGAATGAGCTCAAGAAACTCTACGTATGAAAGTTTTACTCCTTTCGCATACGACACGCGGTCTTGTAAGGTTGCTAAAAGACCGGATAATCTTAACTTCTTTAATGTTTGTCTCAGTTCATTTGTTGCCATCTTCCACCTCCTGAATTGGATAATTAAAATATTCAGCTGGACGTTTGAATCGCCCAGGAAGTTTCTCTGTGATCTCTGTATGAGAATCTTCTTCCGGCAGTGGGAAATAGCTGTGCCCCTCTTTGATGATATTCTCCACCCGATAAATATTCAAAAGACCAAAATAGAGGGCACGCCTGCAGGCTTTCTCTACTCTCTCTTTCCCATATTTTTCTACAAGTCTTAGAAGTTTCTGGGCTTGTCTGATCTTACTCCATGGAAAATCACCGGACAGAAGCTTCTCTGCAAACGTACCGCAACTATTCCCTAAAGCTTTGGCTTTTTGTATGTAATACAGGCAGCTTCGC
>JAUVYC010000033.1 GCA_030603285.1 Spirochaetota bacterium | reverse complement strand
TAAATATTTTATGCTGAAAACCTTTCAGCCGTATTTTTATGAGATCTGCAATTCTATTCTTTTTTTCAAGGCGTTTTATGACCTCCTTATCAATCCCTGGTTCTATTTCCTGTAAGGGTTTCTTAAGAGTCTGTTTTTCCTTTAAAGATATTTGCCTATTCTCATATTTTTGTTTAATTTTTTTCTGCTTCTTTGACGGTTTTTTACGAACTATCTGACTTTTTGATTTTTTATCATCTTGATCAACAACTTTACCGCCATGTTTGCTGAATTTTCGAAATAATTTTTTTCTTTCAGCAGTATCTAATTCATGTATACCTACTTTCTCCCTTGTTTGCTCGATATCTCTGAGCATTTTTTCTTTTTCCATACTTCTTTTCCCTAATGCGGACAAGCCACTTTCTTGATTATAAAAATTTCCTTGTCAAAAAAGCAAGAAAATCGGTATTAAGGTACTAAAAAAACCGATTTACCTTTTATAAAACATTAATACTATAAACAATTTTCATTGTCAATAGATAAAAATATATTATTAGCCGCACCTGCCTGTTGCTTTGCAGTACCCGGAGATGGATGAAAATACGATTTAGGGCAGGCACAGGGGCCTGCCCCTACAGGTCATTAATCCAGAATTTTATTAAATCATTTTTGTCTTGTATATTATGATCATTACAATTAATTCACGATAATCTAAAAAAATCTAACCATTAATGTATGGGCAACCCGTTGCCTGTAACAGGCACAAGTGGTTGTACCACGTATCAAAATCGTATTTTCGTATTAGAGAAAAATTTTGTAGGGAATGAGAAAAAGTTTGAAAGCAAGAATTACCATGGAAATTCATCAGGTCTCTTATTAAGCTTTATTGAATTTTCAGTCTCGTTTCCATTTCGTAGTATTAAGAGTGTGACTACATCACCGGGTTTTGTTGGTTCAAGAATACTCAAATAATCAGCTAGTGTTGATACTGATATATTATTTATTCTTAGGATTATGTCGCCACCCAAATATACCTGTTGTCCTCTTATGAGTATAGAGTTATCCGCATCTCCTCCTTTCAAACCTGCTATTTCGGCATTACTTCCTGACTCAACCTCAGATACCAGTATTCCCGTTTTCGTCGTTATATTTGCCTTTAGTTTTAATATTGGATAAAGTGGTACAGGTTTGATATTGATCCAACCTCTTGCTACTTTACCATTTTGAATAAGTTCCGGGATTACTCTTCTAACCGTATTTACTGGTATAGCGAAACCTATACCCACAGATCCACCTGAAGGTGAGATTATTAAAGCATTTACCCCAATTAATTTTCCTTCTGAATTCAGTAATGGCCCACCAGAGTTCCCAGGATTAATGGATGCATCCAATTGAATAAGATCTCTTATTATAAACCCATATTCTGTTTTTAAAGGCCGATTAAGCCCGGATATAACTCCAGTTGTAAGAGTTCTTTCCAAACCAAAAGGGTTACCTAACGCAATCACCTTTTGCCCAACTACCAAATTCTGCGATGTTCCTAACTCAACAGTAGTTAGAGTCTTTTCTTTTGGATCAAATTTTAAAATCGCAATATCATTTTCCTGGTCAAATCCCATTATCTCAACATCATAACTATCACCATCATAAAGAGTAATTTTTAAGAAATCAGCATCCTTGATTACATGATAATTCGTCAGGACCACTCCATCCTTACGTATTATTGAACCTGATCCAGATCCTTCTTGCGGATAAGGTTGCATAAAAATATTATATCTTTGGGTTAGAGTAGTTATATTAACGACTGCTTTATTATATTTTCGATAGATGAAAATGGTATTCTTTTCATCTGCAGTTAATTTGCTGGTGTCTATCGAAGATTGTGCTTCTCTAATTCTATCAGTTTGTATTGAAGAATCTTCAATAAAATAATCTGAATATTTGTAAACCAATGTACTGCAATTTGACAGCATGACTAAGCTGAATAATAAAAGAATAATACTTTTAAATCCTTTGAAGAGTTTCATTTCTAACTTATATCCTTTTATGTTTTGTATTTTATTATCACTTTCCCAGCATTTTTTAGTATGGATTAATTGAATACCGGAAACTATAAAGTTGTAAAACTTCTATCAATATAAATATGGTACAATTTAGCCAAAATTTCAATAAAAAAGCCGCTTATAAAAAGCGGCTTTTTTATTCATTATGAATCAACAATTTATCTGGGCGGTACTGGACTTGAACCAGTGACCCCCTGCATGTCAAGCAGGTACTCTAACCAGCTGAGCTAACCGCCCGGAATATAAAGATAATATAGAATATTAAAAGAGAATATGTCAATAAAAATAAAGATATTGGTACTCACTTTTTCAAAAAGTTCATCTTCAAAGGCAGGAAAGCGCATAGCCTTCTCTTCTATAATCACTCACTGCCGTATATTCATCTCCTGATCTAAAAATACCATTGATGTCTCCAATTGGTTCATTTTTATCCTGTATAGTATACCCTTTGTGAGAGAGTGCTTTAATAATATCATCCGGCAAACCATCTATCTCTTTATACAGTATATCCGGCCATGCCTGATGATGTATCCGGCCATTCTGAACTGCATCCGGTGGATCTGTATTATTCCCTATAATCAACAAGAGTATCATGGCAAGGGATGATTGAATTGAAGGCCCGCCCGGAGTACCGATTACAAGATCTACGTTACTGCCGTCTGTTATAAGAACCGGAGACATATTGCTCGCAGGTCTCTTATTCTGTGCAAATAAGTTTGGTTTATTCCCGATTACACCAAAATAATTCGGCTTACCAGGGAAAAAGGAAAAGGCATCAATACTTCCGTTTAGAAGAAAGCCCGCCCCATTTACACTCCATTTTGATCCGTATCTAAGGTTTAATGTATAAGAGTTTGAAACTGCGTTCCCTTCATTATCGATTATCGAGAAATGAGTTGTTTCATTTCCGGACAGTTTTGCATCATATACATTAATATTTTTTTCTTCCGGATGCATGAGGGATTCAAGAACTTCTGTTTTTACGTCCTTTTCTTTGTCAATATATGAAAAAAGACGGTAAGTGTATTTTTTCTTGAATATATTTTTATACGCAGCATTATTTTTTAAAGCTGTATCACCTAAATAAAGAAACCTGTCTATAGATGCCATTTTAAAGGACTGGGACAGATAGTGAAAAAAATCAGGGGTGAAAGGCTTTATCCGGAAAAATACATCCCTGTTAAGGATATTCAGTATCTCAATCAGGATTGCACCGCCTCCCTCAGGAGGAACAGACCAGATGACTTTTCCTTTAAACTCGGTGAATATGGGCTTTACCTCTTTTATCGTGTATTTCTTTAAATCATAAACTGTGACATACCCTCCATTTTCTGTCAGGTCCTGTTCAATCTGTTCTGCAATTTTCCCTTCATAAAACGATTTTTCACCTTCCCGGGCAAGAATGAGAAAGGTCTTTGCCAGGTCTGGATTCGGGAGGTTATCTCCATTTTGAAATAACCGGTCTTTCATGCCGTAAATTTTTTTTGATTCCTGTGAGAATGACAGCTTCTGTTTGAGACGGTTAAGACACTGGGCCTGATAGTTCGTAATCCGACAGCCTTCATTTGCAAGCTTTGAGAGGTATACCAACAAATCCTTTGCCTTTAAAACCCCATAACTCTTTTGAAGTGTAAAGAAAGACTTTACTGTCCCGGGAATACATACGGACTTTGGGCCAAATGCAGTTGCGTCAGGATTTACCAGCCCTTTTTCGGTAAGGTAGGATTCTTTCATGGCACCGGACGGTGACATTTCCCTGTAATTAATGCAGCCGGGAATCTTTGTCTTTTGTTCTTTAAAAATCACATACCCCCCGCCTCCAATATTACCGGCCTGGGGATGATAGATTGCAAGTGCAAAAGCTACTGTAAATGCTGCATCAAATGCATTGCCGCCATCCTTAAGAACTTTAATCCCGAGTTCCGTTGCCTGTTTTGATACAGAGGCGACAGCGCCTTTTCCTTTTGCAACCCGGACAGCATCCTGCTTTTCGTGAGTAAGGGTTAAACGGAAATCGTCATAACTACTCTTCAAATGAACAAATCCCCACCTGAGAAAATAATGGCTTGATTCTAAATCAATTATTAATGTAATAAAACTCTTCCAGTATTGTAAGGATAATGTAAGAATTGATGCTTACTCTACAAAATCCAGGATTTTTCTTTTTTTCATCGGGTATTTTAATTTATCCAGTGCAGTATGTTCGATCTGTCTTATTCTTTCTTTCGTTAAATGATATTTTTCACCAATCTCCTTCAGGGTGAGCGGCGGCTTTCCATTCAACCCGAAATGCCTGCTTATTACATCCCTTTCAATGGGTTTCAGCTTAAACATAACCTCTGTTATTATCTCTTTTAAGTTATTCTCGATTACAACATTGTCAGGAAGGTTATAATCGCTACCGTCTATCATGTCCAGAATGGTATCAGAGTTATTATCTTCAGATAATTTTTGATCAAGTGACACAGGCCTATATATCTGTTTGAGCTTCTGAACGGCTTCTGATTCATCTGAGCCACCATTTTTTGAAAGCTGGGATGCATATTTTAGAGGTAATTTTATCGATGTAGACTGCTCAAAAATAGCTTTCAGAATAAAATGACGTATCCACCAGCGTGCATATGAGATGAACTTGTAGCCTCTTTCTATGTCGAACTTTTCTACTGCCCGAATAAGGCCCATATTTCCTTCATTAATTAAATCCATAAGGGGTAATCCAAGGTTCTGATACTTCACTGCAACACTCACTACGAATCTCAGGTTCGATACAATAAGCCTTTCTTTCTCTTTTTGATCACCTTTGGCAGCCTTTCTGGCACAAATCTCCTCTTCCTTACGCTTCATTACAGGAATGTTTTCTATCTGTTTTAAGTATATCTGAATAGCATTTTTATATGAACTTTCTTTGCTCATGGTCGGCTCCTTTCTTCATAGTGTGGATAGATATCAAGCTCTTTCATCTTTCTTCTCAGGGTTTTATAATCGATATCCAACAACTTTGCCGCTTTAACCCTGTTCCAGTTTGTCTCAATAAGCGTCCTTTTAATTGCATCACCCTCTGCATGGTTTCTCGCTTCTCTTGAAATATCCTTCAATGTGCTCCCCTGAAGAACCTTATCTTTTTCGTCCTTTTTTGGAACTAACAACGGAAAATGCTCAATCCTCACGTTATCATCACCGGCCAGTATAAATGCCCTTTCAAGCATATTTTCAAGCTCTCTGATATTCCCCGGATAGCTGTACAACTTTAACCTGCTGAGAATATCATCAGCCAGAGATGGAACATTTTTCTTTATTTTCTTGTTCAGTTTCCTGATGATGTACTCCACAAGGATTGGTATATCCTCTCTCCTCTCCCTGAGAGGAGAGATATAAATTGGAACTACATTTAATCTATAGTAAAGATCATCCCTGAACTCACCTTTTTGGACCATACCATCAATATCTTTATTCGTTGCTGAGATTATACGTACATCCACATTAATAGGTTCATCCCCGCCAACGGGTGTAATGTCCTTATCCTGAATTACCCGTAACAGTTTCACCTGCATACTTAACGGCATGTCACCAATTTCATCAAGAAAAATTGTTCCATAATTTGCCTTTTTAAATTTGCCATCTCTATCTGAAACTGCACCAGTGAACGCCCCCTTTTCATATCCAAAAAGCTCGCTTTCCAGAAGGGTTTCCGGTATTGCACAACAATTTACAGGAATAAATGGCATGTCCGCCCTTGGGCTTTGTGCGTGGATCTCCCGTGCAACTAATTCTTTTCCTGTACCGCTTTCTCCGGTAATAAGAACATTAGCTGTATCATTTGCAGATACCTTTTTTATGAGCTCATAAATGGTTTTTACTGCTTCACTAGATCCAACAAGTTTTTTTTCTTCATAGATATATTCAAGCTCTTCTTTTAAATGAACATTCTGCTTATATAAATTATAAGCCCTGACTGCCTTCTCAATATTAATGAGGAGCTCATCAGTACTGAATGGTTTGGTAATATAATCAAACGCCCCATCCTTCATTGCCGTTACAGCAGTCTCAATAGTACCGTATGCGGTCATGATAATCAGATTTGCACCAATATTTTTTTCTTTTACAGTCTTCAATAACCCCATCCCACCCATTCCAGGCATCATTAAATCAACAAGAAGTACGCTGAAATCAGTTTTTGATATCATTTTAATAGCTTCTTCGGCCGAATACGCCTTCTTTACAATGTACGATTCTTTTTCAAGGATATCTGCAATTATATTTGTCTGTATCTCTTCATCATCTACAACTAAGATTTTTTTATTCATCTGAGAAATCCGCCGGTAATAGAATGATAAAATCGGTTCCCATACCTCTTTCACTGTGTGCCGTTATCTTTCCATGATGTTTATGGATAATATTGTGAATGAGCGACAGTCCCAATCCGAACCCATTTTTCTTTGTCGAATAATACGGGCTGAAAATTTTACGTATATTTTCCTGCTTTATACCAATTCCATTGTCAGATACCAGTATTTCTACGTTACCTTCTTTTGGTTCAGTAGTAATGGTAATATCACCTCCCCGCGGCATCGCTTCAATTGCATTCAAGATCAGGTTAGAGAATACCTGGTTAAGCATGTCTCTATCAGCTTTTATACCCGGAAGCATGGAATAAAATTGTAAATGTATTTTTATCCCGTGCTTAATTGCCTCAGGTTCAAGAATTGAAACATTGTATTGAATGATTGAATTAATGTTTACCTTTTTAAAATGGTAAATATCCGGCCTGGTAAGCTTTAAGAAACCTTCAACAATCCGGTTGATTCTTTTCAGTTCATTTTTCATATTTTCAGATAGTTTATAAAACTCATACCGCTTTTCAGGATTATCCGGACTCAGATTTGTCTGCAGGTAATCTGCAATAAGCCCGACAGTATTTATTGGATTTTTAATCTCATGTGCTATACCGGCAGCAAGATTTTTTGTAATTTCTACACTTTCAAGACGGCTCTTTTCTTCCTCATGTTCTAAAAAGCCTTCCTGCATCATCTTAAATGAATCCGTAAGAACCTGCAGTTCAGCGCAATTCGGCAATAAAAAGCTTTTTCCCATCTTTCCATTTGTAAGGTTTTTTGAAGCATGTACGAGCTGCATAATTGGCCTTGATATACTGCGGGATATGCCTATAGAGAGGAAGATACCGAGAATAATTGACAGTCCAAAAACGATTAACACCTGTGTTTTTAGTTTATGCACCGCAGTAATCAGATTCGAATCATTATTATCTTTTCCAACCAATGGATAATCTTTATTAAGGAAAAAACTGCTGTGTATATCGCCTGTTAAGATCATACCGGCAAAATAATTATAGGAAAATAGCTGTGTGGAATCGGCATTTGAACTGTAGATTTCTTTCTCAATACGATCTATGAGCAGCAGAATGGAACCTGAGCTTAGAAATAGTAACAGAACAACAGAAATCATAATTTTATTTCTTATACACAGCTTTTTAAACATAAGAACCTCCATTATTAGAGGAGCAAGAAATATGCCATAATATTCTCAATATCAATATTTCCAATTTCTTTTATTTTCATAGTTACAAGATTAGTTTTTATGAAACATTATTGCATTTGATTGAGTATGAATATTATGAGGAATTTTTTCCACAAATAGGGCATTTTTGCCCTATTTGTTATTATAACTTAAAAACCCCATTTTTAAATGATAAAAGGATGAAGATTATGAAAAAAGTTCAGAAGCCTGAGGTAAGGATTTAGTATCTTGAAAGAAGTATTATTTTGCGATAGGCTTACTCTGCAGGCTATCTATGGAGTATTACTCCTTTTTCACCCACCATTTTTACGAACTCTTCTGCGTCGCGTTCAGAACCCACAATAGAACCGTAATGCATGGGTATAGCCTTCTTTGGATTTATAAGAGAAATAGCTGCTGCTGCTTCTTTCCAGTCCATTGTATAAGTGCCACCGACAGGCATAAATACAATATCAGCTTTAATACCGTTCATTTCAGGAATTTTGTCGGTATCTCCAGGGTGGTAATACCGCAAACCATCTAATTCAAATAAGTACCCATTCCAGTTGTTTGATTTTGGATGAAATTCCTTATTGATATTATATGCGGGCAATGCATCAATATGGACACTACTAACATCTGCATTCTCATAAGGGGCAAGTCCGATAATATGACCTGGAAAACCTTTTAAAGGTTTTATACAGTCATTACTTGCTACAATTGTTGTATTTTCGCCACAGATCTTTTTTATATCATCAAGTGAAAGATGATCGTAGTGGCTGTGAGTTACCAGAATAATATCTGCGGTTTCATCATCCTCTATATTGTATGGATCTGTATAAATTATTCTGCTTCCTTTTATTTTAAATGCAGCATGGCCGAGAAATTTAATATTTTCAAGCATGGATATTGCCTTTTATTGTTAACCTGGCCCCCTTAATAACCAATCGCATACCACACGTATGGACAATGATGTTTAAAATAGATATTGAAAGAGACGTTTTTTCTTATTCGATTATCCCTTTCTCAAGTAAAACTTTTTTAGCAATTTCATAAAGATCGTTCATTTCAAATGGTTTTTTAATACATGCATATACACCTGACTTATACAGCTCATCCTCATCCAGTGTATCTCTTCCTGTGATAAAAACGATCTTTACTTCACTGTTGTTTTCAAGAATTTTTCTTGCCGCTTCAACTCCTCCCATCTTGGGCATAAGATAATCCATGAAAATCAGGTCAAAAGGCTTTTTCTTCGCTATATTCAGTCCAAATTCACCATCTTCTGCCAGTGTAACCCTGCACCCTTTTTTGTCAAAGAAGTAGTAAATAGTATTCCTGACATACGCTTCGTCATCAACGACTAAGATGTCCATATCAATATTTTCGATATGCTTATACGCGTGTTTTGTGCGCCCCACTAATTCCATTTCTTCTTCAGGGGATACAGGAGTACTGTTTGTTATCGGTATTGTAACTGTATATATGAGTTTCTTTTTATCTTCTATTTGAACCAAAATATTTCCTTTATGATTGCGAATGATCCGGTTACAAATTGATAACACGTTTCTTTTTTCGATCTTTCCTTCTTTACTGTCAACTTTTAAAACAGGTTCATCAAAAGTAAATATCCTTTCAAGTGACCTGAAATCAGCCTCATCGATGTTGTAATCTTCCCCCATAATTTTAATTTCTGCCTGAGTGTCAGTGCTGGAAAGAAAAAAAACTGCGGTGCCATTTTCATTTATATTATGTATCACATCATTTAATAAATTGAAAAATACCTGAATGAGCTGTTCATAATCTCCATTCAATATAAATCCCTTTTCAATATTCTTAACAAGTTCAATACCTTTTGCATTAATTTGATTCTTAGCATGATCAATGGACTCATTTATAATATCGATTATATTTAACCTCTCAAATTGGGGTTTTTCAACACGGGCAAATGCTCTAAGGTTTTTTATTTCACTCTGAATTCTATAAGAGGAGTCAATTATCACTTGAAAGGAATCCTCTATTAATCTTTTATCATCCGGATTCAATTGAGCAAGTTCTGCATACCCCCTTATTCCTGTTAATATATTATTTATTGCATGTGCTGAATCACTGAGCAGCTTTTTAATAAAGTCGGGACTAGCGATTCCGGAAACGCTTTTTAATTTCTCTTTGTTCCAGATATATTTATAGACAGAAAAAACTGACGTTTCGAAGAACGTATGAGGAAGCGAAAGAATTAATATGTTATCGACCCTTTGATTCAGGCGTGCATCCCTGGAAAGGGCTGGAATCAATAAGATGATTGAAAATCCTGCATCTATATCATTAAGACGGGTTACTTTTTCCTCCAGATCACTTGTATAAAGGTATTCGTCACAGAAAAAGGCGCCAATATCTCCTTCTTTCATATACTGGATAGCTGTATCCAAACTTTGCACAATTATAACTTCATGGCCGAAGGACTCGGATATATTATTGAATATATTAAAGTGTTTGTGATTATTAAGGAAAACTTCAGAATAAATGATTGACTTTTTCAAGATTAATTTACTCCACTAAAGATTTAATTATCTATATTTTAAAACAAAAGCAGAAGAAAATCAAATTTTTACATTTAATTAAATCAATATTAATCTGAATGGTAACTATCAGCATCCTCTGAGTCTGAATAATTATTTCCTTCTTCCAATTCAAACATTAATGTGAGTTCCTGATTGCATGCAATAAAATCTTCAAGAGTATCACCTAAAGATTCTACATTAAAACCTGAAAAGTATAATTTGGAGAATATCGAAAAATGTATCTCGTCTTCCCCCTTCAATACATTAAAATAGCATCCATATTCATAACAGATATCCAGCATGGATTCGAGATGGTCACGTAAAAACCTTTCTTCATTATTATCAAATGTGTATGTATATGCAAGTTCAATAAAGTTACTATCATTCTCAATAAAAAAAGATCCGTTAAACTTAGTGCCTTTTCCAAATGAAGCTTGATACATATCTTCAGACTGCTCACTGTCGAAGATGTCATACCCCAATTCGCTAAAAATAGTCTCAGTTCGCTCTATTATTTCTTTCATTTCCGTGTCCAATATTCTCTTTAATAACTGATTTTATTTTTTTAATCGCACTTTCTTCCTCCATCGTATAGATACCGCGGGCGCTTTCACTCCATACAAGGATTATTTGTGCTTCTTTTTCTGTAAGATTCAATTCCCCATTTATGATATTATTAATTTTTTCCAGGATAATGTTCTCTTCCGGAACCATGAAATCGCCATCACCCCAGTGTCCCCCATGGATATTATTATCTGCCCAGATCTTTATTATGTATATTTCGGTTTCAGTTAAATTTATTTCCATTTTTCTTCCCCTTTACATTAAAAACAAGCTAATTTAATTAATTATCATTGTCAAGAATTAACTTGACAGGAGAACAAGCGGTTGCTTATATTCCATAAGATACAAAATATGAGTATGGAGACCGGGTAAAATGTCGCGAGTATGTGAAATATGCGGAAAAGGTACTGTATTCGGAAGGTCCTATGCAAAACGGGGTCTTGCACGAAGGAAGAAAGGCGCTGGTATAAAAGTGACCGGTATCAAAAACCGAACCTTTGCGCCGAATCTTATTAAAAAGAGAATTATCATTAATCGGAAAGTAAAAAATGCAAAAGTATGTACTTCCTGTCTAAAAAGTGGGGCAGCTATACTCGTTAAATCTCAGGTTAAAAATATTTCAAAATCTGTTTTGTAACACTGTATCCAATATGATAATCACTCTACACTCTATGAGATTTTGTTTTGATATATCATTTTGAAGAAGAACTTTTGCATCTTCATCCGAAATTGCTATATCTGTTGGTATGAGTTTATCATTTTCCAGGGCAACAATTCTATATGGATTTTCACCCACTCTGTCCTTAAATCCTTTATAGTATGGATCGTATGTGTATTGCACAGCACCCCATTTCTCAAAATTCTCTTTATCCACCTGGTCAATAGAATATATAGCCTGATGCGCTTCATCAAAAATCCGCGGACCAATAGCGGGGATAATCCCAAGTCCTCTTGCATCAATAACAAGGCCTGTAAAAGGGGTTGAATAAATATACTCATCATACAAAGGAAAGGTTCCTGTATCTGTTCCTGCAGTAATGAGAAAACGGACTAATCCATTTTTACCAACAAGCGGGAGCCTGGTTTTAATTATAACTCTATGGTCGGTATATTTTATGGTTTGTTTCTTAATATTCTTCATATAATTATATATTATTTCATTTTTTTCAGGTTCTCTCATCAGAATATCACGTGCGAAATTATATGCATCTAATCGTAATACACCCATTGATGCTATGAAATTCTTTAAAAGATCTGTCTGCGCCTTCAAAGTCGCATCGTACTGCCATTCAAATATGTTCCCATGTTCCAACGGGATAATATCACCTGTGCCAGAAACCTCTAATTCCAGGTTTAGCCAGTCAAAAGCAAAGGCCTTTTCTTCCTGATCAATGCAAAATCCGTAAGAAACCCCTGTAATAAATAGTAAAATGAAAATAAAAGCTTTTAATCTATCCATTTTTCATAAATGTATTTTTTACTGCATTTTTTATTTTTTAAATACTCTTTCAATTCATTTTTTATATCAGGATGAATAATAATACTTTCCAGAGCATCTGCATTAAAAACCCCAAATCCTGCTACTTTTTTATCAACTCCAAGCTTAAGGCTGTTATAATTTTTCACTTCTATATAGTATGTCGGCTGTATAATATGATAAGCTCCGGAGCATATTGATTCAACCACGAATAATAAATCCTTTACTGTACAATCAAGATTTATTTCTTCTTTCAACTCTCTCTTGAGAGCCCTTTTTATATCTTCTCCAAGATTTATTCCCCCACCAGGCAGTAACCAGTAAGTCTTGTTCTCTTTTTCATGCTCAACCATGAGGAGAGCGTCATCAATAAATATCAGCCCTGCGGCCCTGATCCGCATATCAATCATTTGAGTGCCCATACATTATTTTCGACTTTATTTATTGTTTCACTGATAAATTTTTCTTATATTTTATCAGACCAATTTATATAATAGATCTACTTTCATAACGGGGCTGTCATGATTAATGGACTCCAGCACGTGGGTATCGGCGTAAAAAATAGAGAGAAGTCATTTGAGTTTTACAATAATGCATTGGGATTTTCAATACCGATCAGTAAACATTCAGGAAACTGCAGCGGAGTTATCCCCATTATTGACCGGGATGAAATCAGGAATGTCATTATCGCCTTAAACCCTTACGGTGGTGCAGGTATTGAAATATTTCAATATACATCAAAGACTCCGATTCCCATACCTGAAGAGGTGGATTTCTCATACAATGGGTTTCTCTTTTATGGGTTAAAAGTTAAAAATATTGAAAAATCCCTGGATGTTATTGAAAAGTACAACGGTAAAATCATTACCAGATCAAATCTTTTCACCCCGATGAAAGATTATAACTGGAAGACAGCAGTATTCAGGGATATTGATGGGATATACGGGATCCTTCTTGAATATCCCGGAAATAATGTAGGCTATGGAAATGGGCACCCAAAAATAGGCGGAGTTGAATATGTTGCTGTAGGGGTTTCAAATATAAAAGAATCGGTCGAGTTCTATTCCGGAATTCTCGGATATGATGAAGTTGTATTCACATATGAAGGCACCTGCTCTGAATGGGATGCGATGTTTGGAAAAGGAAAAAAAATTAGGCGAACACTTTTAAAAAGAAGCAAAAAACCACAGGGTAAGTTCAAACATTTCTTGCAGGGTGGGATGATAGAGCTTATAGAGGCAGAGGACAATAAAGGAAAACATAATTACGACGGAAGAAAATGGGGAGACATTGGATTTATGGAAGTCTGTTTTGACGTATCAGGTATCATTTCCACCCTGGCCAGTGTAACCAGAATGGGAGCCGAGATTATCGTTCCACCATACGAACAGAATATGGGTATGAATACATCGGCAACTTTTGCATACATTAAAGATCCCGACGGGTCCAAGCTCGAGTTTGCAGATATATCAAGCCTTCCTATACCTTACTTCCTGATACGGATGTTTATGAATCCATTGTTTGTGAATCCATTTACTAAAAAAATAGCTAAAAAATTAGGGATTCTTTAAATGAACAGGGTTCCCGGCAGCAGGGTGTGAGTAAAAGACCACCTCCAAAGGAGGTGGCTTCCTTTTGGCAGTGGATAATTCCATCCTTATCCCAGCACAGGATCAGAAAGTCAGGTACGGGCTTTCACAGTACATAGCCAGACATCCTGTATCTCTAAACAAGATAATCTTGTAAGTTTAAAGAAGAAGATAAT
>JAUVYC010000010.1 GCA_030603285.1 Spirochaetota bacterium | reverse complement strand
CTTTCCCGATAGAAAGTACTAAGGGTGACATGATCCTTCAATTTGAAAATTACACATTTGATGAGCCAAAATACACTGAAATGGAATGTAAAGAGAAAGGGATGACATATGCACTCCCATTGAAAGCCACAATAGATCTTATTTTTAAAGAAACGGGGGAAATCAGAAGGAAGATTCTTTATATGGGGGATATACCCTTGATGACGCCGAGAGGAACCTTTATCATCAACGGTGCTGAAAGGGTAGTTGTAAGCCAGATTCATAGATCTCCGGGTGTTATTTTCGGCTATGAAGCAAAAGAACAGATGCATACTGCACGGATAATCCCTGATAGGGGTTCATGGCTTGAGTTTGAGCTTGAAAACAAGAAAGAGCTTTTATACATCAGAATAGACAGAAAAAGAAAAATACTCGCCACTCTGCTGTTGAGGGCGATCGGATATGAGACACGTGAAGAGATTATAAAGCTCTTCTATTCGACAAAGAAAGAGCCCTTGAGCGAAGAAGTAATAGCTGAGGGAAATCTGAATAATAAATATACCGCCCGTGTTTATTACGGGAAGGGTGGGCATGAAAAATTGGTCAAAGCTGGTGAGCGCTTAATTCCAACAACGCTTGACTCGCTTATGCATTCAGGTATCAAAGAAATTGAGATCATTGACTTTGAATCAGCTGGCAGTTTGAACTCACCCGTTATTATTAACTGTCTTGATAAAGAGGATTTTTCAAAAGATGCGGGTAATCCATTGAAAGACGAACCATCAAGAGATGATGCAGTTACTCGAATTTATTCAATAATACATCCAGGTGAACCTACAACCCTTGAAAATGCCGGGAGAGATATTAATACCATCTTCTTTGAACCCAGACGCTATGATCTCGGTGAAGTCGGAAGGTACAAATTGAATAAGCGGTTTGATTATAATGAAGAAATTAATGAGAGGGTACTACGAAAAGAAGATATTATAAATACGATGAAGCACCTTGTTGAAGTATATATTGGTGAGGGTACTGTTGATAATATTGATCATCTTGGAAATAGGAGGATTCGGTCTGTTGGGGAACTCCTGATGAATCAATTAAAGATCGGGTTTTCCCGGATGGAGCGAATTGCTAAGGAAAGGATGTCCGTTAAAGAAGCTGAAACAATTCGCCCTCAGGATCTTATCAGCATTAAACCAATTACAGCAGCAATAAAGGAGTTTTTTGGGTCAAGCCAGCTCTCACAATTTATGGATCAGGTGAATCCTTTATCTGCGCTGACCCATAAACGAAGATTAAATGCCCTGGGACCGGGCGGATTATCAAGAGAAAGGGCAGGTTTTGAGGTTAGAGATGTACATTACAGCCATTATGGAAGAATGTGTCCGATTGAAACTCCTGAAGGCCCGAATATAGGGTTAATTGTGTCATTATCTATCTATGCCCGTGTAAATAAATATGGTTTTCTGGAGACACCGTACAGAAAGGTTGAAAAAGGACGGATTACTGATAAAGTTGTATACCTTACAGCCATGGATGAGGAAAAATACAATATAGCTCAGGCTGGGGTAAGTGTGGATGAGAATGAAAACTTTGTTGATTCTTATATAGCAGCACGACATAGAGGGGAATTTCTCACTGTAACACCTGATGAGATTCACTATGTTGACGTATCACCAAAACAGATAATAAGTGTTTCAACATCTCTTATCCCGTTTCTGGAACATGATGATGCAAACCGGGCGCTCATGGGATCAAATATGCAGAGGCAGGCTGTCCCGTTGTTAAGACCTGAAGCCCCATTAATCGGAACAGGGATGGAAAAAAAGGCAGCTCTTGATACCGGTGTTACAGTGCGGGCATTAAATAGTGGGACAGTCACTTTTGTTTCTTCGTCAGTGATAAGAATACTTCCGGATAAACCGGAGGAAGACGATGTATATAAAATCATAAAGTATAAGAGAACTAACCAGGATACCTGTTTTAATCAAAGACCCATAGTGAGAGAGGGAGATAGGGTTAAAAAAGGGGATGTTATTGCTGACGGTCCTGCAACTGATATAGGTGAGCTTGCTCTTGGGAAAAATATTTTGGTCGCATTCATGCCCTGGATGGGATATAACTATGAAGATGCAATATTAATAAGTGAAAGGGTTGTAAAAGATGACCTGTTTACCTCAATTCATATTGAGGGGTTTGATGTTGAGGTCCGTGAAACCAAACTGGGAATGGAAAATATCACGAGTGATATTCCTAATGTGAGTGAGGAAGCGTTTACTGATCTGGATGAAGATGGTATCGTGCGAATTGGTGCACCAGTAAAACCCGGATCCATCCTGGTGGGTAAAGTTACTCCTAAAGGCGAAACAGATATTACTCCTGAGTATAAGCTGCTCAATTCGATTTTTGGTGAAAAGGCAAAGAATGTAAAGGATACTTCATTAAGGGTTCCTCATGGCACTGAGGGCACAGTAATAGAGATTAAGAGATTACGAAGAGAAGACGGCGATGAACTTGCACCAGGTGTTGAGGAAGTGGTAAAAGTATTTGTTGCAACAAAAAGGAAGCTCCAGGAAGGTGATAAGCTTGCAGGGAGGCATGGGAATAAAGGTGTTATTTCAAGAGTGCTGCCTGAAGAAGACATGCCTTTTTTGTCTGACGGAACACCTGTTGATATAGTACTTAACCCGCTGGGTGTGCCATCCAGAATGAATCTTGGCCAGATCCTTGAGTCGAATCTTGGATGGGCTGTAGATAACTTAGGTATGTATGTGAGTACGCCGGTTTTTAACAGCGCAACCGGCGAAAATGTGGCTGAAATGCTGGAGAGGGCCGGGTTGCCTGTTCATGGGAAAACAATACTTTATGATGGACTTACCGGTGAATCCTTTAAAAAAGAAGCCACAGTAGGTGTGATTTATATGTTAAAACTCGCACATCTCGTGGATGATAAGATCCATGCACGTTCCACAGGCCCATATTCTCTTGTCACGCAGCAGCCGCTTGGAGGAAAGGCCCAGTTTGGCGGACAGAGGCTTGGTGAAATGGAAGTATGGGCTCTTGAGGCATACGGTGCGGCAAATAATCTCCAGGAACTATTAACGGTAAAGTCAGATGATATGACAGGAAGGGCAAAGATTTATGAAGCAATTGTTAAAGGGGAGAATATTGCAATGGCCGGCATCCCTGAATCATTTAATGTACTGATACAGGAACTGCGGGGATTAGGGCTTGATATCACGGTTTTCGATGAAAATGATAACCAGATACCGTTAACTGAGAAAGATGAAGAGATAATTGCAAATAGCAATTTAAAGGTTTTTGATACCAATATGTAGGGCAATTCATGAATTGCTCCTACTTTAAAAATAAATAGATGAGGTAAATTCATGAAAAATTTGAGTGAATTTGCAACAATCAAAATAAAACTTGCTTCTCCGGACCTTGTTCGGAAATGGTCGTATGGGGAGGTAAAAAAACCGGAGACAATTAATTATCGAACGTTACGGCCTGAGAGAGAAGGCCTGTTCTGTGAAAAAATTTTTGGTACAACAAAAGAATATGAATGTTACTGCGGTAAGTTTCAAAGCATCCGTTATAAAGGTGTAGTGTGTGATAGATGCGGAGTTGAGGTCACGCACTTTAAGGTAAGACGGGAGAGAATGGGGCATATTGAGCTTGCAGCTCCTGTATCTCACATATGGTTTTACAGAAGTGTTCCATCAAGAATGGGATTGCTGCTGGATCTCTCAATGAATGAACTGAGAAGTGTTCTTTATTTTGAAAAGTATATTGTGATTGATCCCGGTGATACAGATCTGAAGAAGATGCAGCTCCTTACTGAGGAAGAGTATAATGAATATAGAGAACGATACGGAATGAGTTTTACTACCGGAATCGGGGCCGATGCAGTCAAGACTCTCCTTGCGAATCTTGATCTTGATGCCCTGTCTGCAGAATTGCGGGAAAAAATGATGGAAAAAGGACTAAAAACAGATAAAAGGCTCCTCAAGAGGCTTGAGCTGGTGGAAGATTTCAGGGATTCCCGGAACAGACCTGAATGGATGATTTTAAATGCTATTCCCGTTATTCCGCCCGAACTCAGGCCAATGGTGCAGCTGGATGGGGGAAGGTTTGCCACATCAGATCTGAATGATCTGTACAGAAGAGTGATTAACAGAAATAACAGATTAAAAAGGCTTATCGCTCTTAATGCTCCTGAAATAATTGTTCGGAATGAAAAAAGAATGCTTCAGGAAGCTGCCGACGCACTCTTTGATAACAGCAGGAAAAAGAGAGTTGTGCGAGGTCCAGGGAACAGGCCTTTAAAATCTCTTGCAGATATGTTGAAGGGGAAACAGGGAAGATTTCGACAGAACCTCCTTGGAAAACGTGTCGATTATTCAGGTCGTTCAGTAATTGTTGTTGGGCCTACACTAAAAATGCATCAATGTGGGCTCCCCAGCCTTATGGCAATGGAACTCTTTAAACCATTTATAATGAAAAAGCTTGTTGATAAAGGGGTCGTGTTTAATATTAAAAGAGCAAAAACAATGGTTGAAACACGGGCTCCGGAAGTCTGGTCAGTTCTTGAAGAAGTTGTATCCGAACATCCGGTCATACTGAATAGAGCACCCACACTGCACAGGGTAGGTATTCAGGCTTTTGAACCGGTTCTGGTTGAAGGCAAGGCAATACGGCTTCACCCGCTTGTATGTCATGCATTCAATGCTGACTTTGACGGCGATCAGATGGCCGTTCATGTGCCGCTGTCACTTGAAGCACAGCTTGAATCATGGATCCTCATGCTTTCTTCAAAGAACCTTCTTAATCCTGCCAATGGATTACCCATTGTAGGGCCAACCCAGGATATGGTTCTAGGTATTTACTTCCTCACCAAAGATGACCCGAGAAAAGATGTACAGAGGCAGAAATATTTTGGGTCCATTGAAGATGTATTGATTGCACTTGAAAATCAGGTATGCGGTTATCATGACAGGATCCAGCTGCGCCATAAAAGCAAAAGAATTGAAACCACTGTTGGAAGGGTAGTATTAAATTCGATACTGCCTCCCGAGATAGAATTTATTAACTATAATCTGGGAGAAAAAGAAATAAATGCACTTATAAGTAACTGCTATGATAACAATGGGTCGGCTGTAACAGCAAAGATGCTTGATGCATTAAAACAGATAGGATTTCAGTTTGCAACGCTGTTTGGAATTACGATCGGTATGGAAGATATCAAAATCCCTGAAGAGAAGAAGAAACTGCTTGAAAGGGCAGAGACGGAAGTCACAGAGGTCTATGATCAGTACAGAAACGGGCTTATCACAAATGAGGAAAGATATAATAAGATTATTGACATCTGGACAGCTGTAAATGAAAAAATTGCAGAAGTAATGATGGAAAATCTTAAAAAAGATAAAAACGGATTTAATCCAGTGTATATGATGGCCCATTCGGGGGCACGCGGTTCGAAAACTCAGATCCGCCAGCTTGCTGGAATGAGGGGATTAATGGCCAAGCCGTCAGGAGAAATAATAGAACTTCCGATAAAATCCAATTTTAAAGAGGGGCTCAGCGTGCTTGAGTATTTTAACTCAACTCACGGTGCGCGAAAAGGTCTTGCCGATACAGCTTTGAAAACCGCAGATGCAGGTTATCTCACAAGGAGGTTGGTTGATATTGCACAGGATGTTGTAGTAACAGAAGAGGATTGTGGGACAATAAACGGGATAGAGACAAGTGCACTTCAGGAAGAAGATAATATTATCGAATCCCTTTATGATAGAATAGTCGGACGTTATACTGTCGACCGTATAAGAGAGCCACGTAAAAAAGAAATCATTATCGAAGCAAACGAGGAGATTACTGAGGATATTGCACGGCAGATTGAGAATTACGGCATCAAGACCGTGAAAGTAAGAACAGTACTGACGTGTGAATCCGGCCATGGTGTTTGTGTTAAATGTTATGGCAGAAACCTGGCAACAAAGATGGTCGTGGATATTGGCGAGGCAGTGGGAATCATTGCAGCGGAATCGATTGGTCAGCCTGGTACCCAGCTTACAATGCGAACATTCCATATAGGAGGAACTGCAGCAAGAAAAACAGAAGAGAATGCAATACGTTTAAATTATCCGGTTTATATTTCTAATATTGATACAAAAGTTATCACGAACAGTAAGGGGAAAAGGGTAGTACCAAGAAGGGGAACAATAACAGCTAACCGTATATATAATCAATACCTGTTGTCTGATATAATTCTTCTGGTAAAGGATGGAGAAGATGTTGAACCGGGAGGCATGTTTGCAAGAATTAAAAATGATAATCTTGAGATCACAGCTCAAGCCCGTTCCCATGTTATGATAAAAGACAAAGAACTGTTTTTACTTGGTGATCCCTATGAAACCACAATTAAAATCGGTTCTGAGATTCTGGTAAATGAAGGAGATTTTTTACCGAGTAAGCAGGCGATAACTAAGTTTGACCCATTTTCAGAGGCAATACTGACAGAACATTCGGGAGCGGTGCAGCTTATTTCAATCATCCCTGGAACTACAATGAAACGCGAGATTGATGAGGTTACTGGAGTTATCAATAATATTATCCTGGATTTTCAGGATGAGCAGCTACAGCCAAAGATTGTTATCATTGATAAAAATGGCCGTGAACTTGAAAGCTATAATATTCCAGGCGGTGCATATCTTACAGTTGAGGATAACCAGAAAGTTGATGCCGGGGATGTGATTGCAAAAATTCCGAGAGGTCAGGCAAAAACAAAGGATATCACCGGTGGTCTCCCGCGAGTTGCCGATATATTTGAAGCAAGGAAACCGAAGGATGCTGCGGTAATCGCAAATGTGAATGGGGTTGTAAAGTTTGGGGCCATTACCAAGGGAAAACGGGTTATTATTTTGGAGGATGAGAATAAAATAGAATATAAACATCTTGTGCCGCTTGGAAAACATTTTTCCGTTCGTGATGACGATATGATGAAAGTTGGCGACCCGATGTGTGAAGGTGCAATAAATCCACATGATATTCTTCAGATACAGGGTGAACATGCCTTGCAAAGCTGGCTTGTAAATGAAATTCAAGAGGTGTACAGGCTTCAGGGTGTTAACATCAACGATAAACACATCGGAGTAATTGTACGCCAAATGCTCAGGAAATTAGAGATAATTGACGTAGGTGATACGAACTTTATTATCGGACAACAGATTGATAAGTTCAAGTTTAAGGAAGAGAATGAAGAGGTAATTAAATTAGGTGGAAGTCCCGCATGCGGGAAACCTGTTCTGCTTGGTATAACGAGGGCATCGCTCAACATTGATAGTTTCATTTCTGCAGCTTCCTTTCAGGAAACATCAAGGGTTCTGACAAATGCTGCAATAAAGGGGAAGACCGATTATTTGAGGGGATTGAAAGAAAATGTTATTATCGGGCATCTTATTCCTGCAGGTACCGGTATCCGCACATACAAAAATGTGGAACTCTACAAAGAAGAACCTGGTGATATGGAACTGCCTGAAGAAATAAAGGAAAAAGTGGAAGGTATGAGTGTAATAACCAAGGAGGAAATTGGCGGCGCTGTCTTTTAATAATATAGTATTGACAGTAAATATAATTTTCATTATATTTCATTTTTCAAAAATGGAGTAATTTTAATGCCAACGGTTAATCAATTGATCAGGAAAGGGCGTAAAAAGCAGCAAAATAAGACAAGCGCACCGGCTCTGCAGCAGTGCGCACAAAAGAGAGGTGTATGCACCCGTGTTATGACATTTACCCCGAAAAAGCCCAACTCAGCATTAAGAAAAGTAGCCCGTGTAAGACTCACAAATGGTATTGAAGTTACTGCATATATTCCCGGTATCGGCCATAATCTCCAGGAACATTCAGTTGTATTGCTTAGAGGCGGAAGAGTAAAAGATCTTCCTGGAGTAAGGTATCATATTATAAGAGGTACCCTTGATACATTAGGGGTCGAGAGCAGGAAAAAGGCACGATCTAAGTATGGTGTAAAAAGGCCTAAGGCCTGATTAAATTCATGAATTGATTAATCATACTGTAGGGGCAATTCATGAATTGCCCCTACAAAATCGTTAACAACAGATTGTACAGTATACACAGGATGAAACCACCGGTGTATGCCGGAAAGGTCTCTTGTTGAGGGGCCGGTTTATCTATAAACCGGCTAATTTTTTGTTGGTGATCATAAATGAATGCTAATCTAATATCTTTTATAGGGAGAGAATAAAGTGCCAAGAAGACATTATCCTACAAAACCTTCTATAATACCTGATCCGAAGTATCATTCAACTCTTGCGGCACGATTTATCAACAACTTGATGAAATGCGGAAAAAAAAGCATTGCTCAGAAAATTCTGTATGATGCATTTGCCTTTATTGAGGAAAAGCTGAAAAAACCTCCCCTGGAGGTCTTTCATAAAGCGATTGATAATGTGAAGCCGGATCTTGAAGTAAAATCAAGAAGGGTTGGGGGAGCTACGTATCAGGTTCCAATAGAAGTGCGTCCTGAAAGAAAGTTCGCACTGGCTTTACGATGGATTATTACTTATGCAAGAATCCGTCATGGAAAATCCATGAGTGAAAAGCTCGCTGATGAATTAATTGATGCGTATAACAATACAGGGGCATCAGTAAAAAAGATGGAAGATACAAGAAGAATGGCAGAGGCTAATAAAGCATTTGCCCATTATAAGTGGTAACAGGGAGAAGTATGACACGGATGTATGAAATAAATAAAAATAGAAATATAGGAATACTGGCACATATCGATGCCGGTAAAACTACCCTCACTGAAAGAATGCTCTTTTATACAGGACGAAAACACAAACTTGGTGAAGTGCATAAGGGTGAAGCAGAAATGGACTGGATGGATCAGGAAAAGGAGAGGGGAATTACAATCACCAGTGCTTCGACTACGTTTTATTGGAACGATTACAGGGTAAATATCATTGATACTCCCGGGCATGTTGATTTTACTGTAGAGGTTGAAAGGAGTCTCAGGGTACTTGACGGTGCTGTAGTTGTTTTTTGTGCAGTTGCAGGTGTTGAGCCGCAGAGCGAAGCAGTATGGATTCAGGCGAATAAGTATCATATACCGAGATTTATATTTATCAATAAGATGGACCGGAAGGGCGCTGATTTTGATAATGTGATCCGTATGATAGATAAAAGATTAGGGGTAAAGGCAGTTCCCATACAGATCCCCTGCGGAGAAGAAGAGAATTTTAAAGGGATTATCGATCTTATCAGGATGAAAGCTTTTATCTGGAGCGAACAGGATTTGGGTGAAACCTTTGAGGAAGTAGAAATCCCCATGGAATTGAAAGAAGTAACACTGACATCGAGGGAACGGCTTTTAGAGAGCCTGAGCGATTTTGATGATGATTTTATGGAGGATTATCTTGCAGGTCATGAAATAAGTGAAGAAAGAATAAAACATACTCTAAGGAAAGCAACGATCGCGAATAAAATATTCCCTGTTCTCGCTGGCTCAGCCTTTAAGAATAAAGGCGTACAGAAACTTCTTGACGCTGTCGTTGATTATCTTCCTTCACCGCTCGATATACCCCCTGCCCGGGGAATGCTTTTAAAAACAGGGGATAAAATATTGAGAAAAGCTGACGATAATGAACCCTTCTCTGCGCTTGTTTTTAAAATAATGACTGATCCCTATGTGGGAAAGCTGGTGTTTTTCCGTGTGTATTCTGGTAAAATCCGGGTGGGAGATACAGTTTACAATTCAGGTAAAGATCGGAAAGAGAGAATCGGAAGAATTGTCCAGATGCATGCGAATAAAAGGAAGAACAGACAGGACGTATATGCAGGTGATATTGTGGCTGTTACAGGGCTGAAGACAGTAACAACCGGTGATACTGTTTGTGATCTACATAATCCAATCAGCCTGGAAGAAATGGATTTCCCGGAACCGGTCATTTCCATAGCAATTGAACCAAAATCAGATGGTGACCAGGATAGATTTTCTGCCTCTTTATCGAAATTATCTGAAGAAGACCCTACTTTCAGGGCAAGAACCGATGAGGAGACGGGGCAGACGATTATATCCGGAATGGGAGAACTTCATCTTGAAATAATTGTTGATAGATTGTTAAGGGAACATAAGGTCGAAGCGCTTATAGGGGAACCCGAAGTTGCTTACAGGGAAACAATTCGGGCAAGCGCAGAGGCTGAAGGGAAACACATCAGACAATCCGGCGGTCACGGTCAGTACGGGCGTGTTATTCTTAATTTTGAACCTCTGGATCCTGGAGCAGGATTGGTGTTTGAGAATAAGGTTATCAGAGGCAGGGTGCCTAAAGAATACATACCTGCAGTAGAAGCAGGAATAAGAGATGCGAGTGAAAATGGCATTCTTGCAGGATATCCTTTGATTGATTTTAAGGCAACTCTCCTTGATGGTTCCTATCATGAAGTTGATTCTTCAGAATTAGCGTTCAAGATTGCGGCTATGAATGCTTTCCATGAAGGTGTTAGAAAGGCGGATCCTGTACTGCTTGAGCCGATTATGGCCGTGCAGGTCATTACTCCGGAAGAATATGTGGGAGAAATAATAAAGGATCTGTCATTAAGAAGGGCAAAAATTGTCGGTATGGAAGACAGGCTGCATGAGAAACTGATTGCCGCAGAATGCCCTCTTAAAGAGATGTTCGGTTATGCTACCTTGCTGCGCTCATACAGTCAGGGAAGAGCAAATTATTCTATGAGGTTCTCGCATTATGAAAAAGTCCCCAGAGCCTTAGCTGACGAAATTGTCTCAGGGGTAAAAAGCAAGTACAGGGTAGTATAAGAAATATGGTAGTTGGCACTAAACCGCAATTTTCGATATTTACATGTATTTCTGGGAAATGCGGGTTAGTGTTCCTTTATTTTTATGATTGTAAGTAAATAAATGTTGATATTTTTGATATTTATTATTAACTTGATGTGCGTTTTTGCAAAATGAAAGAAAATCTTAAAAGGATCTTAAGATCCGAGAGGAGGATTAAATGGCAAAAGAGAAGTATGAAAGAACAAAGCCTCATGTGAATGTTGGAACAATTGGACACGTTGACCATGGGAAAACAACACTTACATCTGCAATGACGTTCTATCTTGCACGAAAAGGTCTGGCGCAGGAGAAAAAATTTGAAGAGATTGATAATGCCCCTGAAGAGAAAGAGCGGGGCATCACAATAGCGACACAGCACGTTGAGTATGAAACCGATAATAGACACTATGCACATGTAGACTGCCCTGGGCATGCGGATTATGTAAAAAACATGATCACAGGCGCAGCTCAGATGGATGGCGCAATCCTCGTTGTGGCGGCAGATGACGGTCCGATGGCACAAACCCGAGAGCATATTCTTCTTGCCCGGCAGGTGGGAGTTCCTGCAATGGTCGTATATCTTAATAAGATTGACAGGGTTGACGATCCGGAATTAATAGAACTTGTTGAGATGGAGGTAAGGGATCTTTTGACAGAATATGAGTTTCCAGGTGATGAAATTCCTGTTATCAAAGGCAGTGCTCTCGAGGCTATGAATAAACCGGATGATACAGAAGCAGTAAAGAGTGTACAGGAACTTCTGGACGCTGTCGATTCCTATATACCAGAACCAAAGAGGGATATCGATAAACCTTTCCTTATGCCCATTGAGGACGTATTCACCATTTCCGGAAGAGGGACAGTTGTTACAGGAAGAGTTGAAAGAGGAAAAATCCATGTGAATGAGGATGTTGAAATAGTAGGTATCAGGCCTACTTACAAAACTGTTTGTACAGGAGTTGAAATGTTCAGGAAAATCCTGGATGAAGGTCAGGCCGGTGACAATATTGGTGTTCTCCTGAGAGGACTAAAACGGGAAGAGGTTGAAAGAGGGCAGGTGGTGGCACTGCCCAACTCAATAACTCCACATAATAAGTGTAAGGCTCAGGTCTATGTTCTTACCAAAGAGGAAGGAGGGAGGCATACTCCCTTTTTCTCAGGGTACAGGCCGCAGCTTTATGTGAGAACAACTGATGTGACCGGAGTCATAAAGCTTCCTGAAGGAGTTGAGATGGTCATGCCTGGCGACAATATTAACATGGAAATCGATTTAATCACAACCATTGCTATGGAAAAAGGAATGAGGTTTGCTATAAGGGAAGGCGGCAGAACAGTCGGTGCCGGTGCGGTAACTGAAATCGTCGAATAGGGGCAAAAATGGCAGTTCAAAGAATACGTATTCGACTAAGAGCATTCGATGCGGAATTAATAGATCAATCTGCAAAATCTATAGTAAATGCTGTGGCACGGGCCGGGGCAAAAGTATCAGGACCTGTGCCGTTGCCAACAAAAACCAATAAGTTTACTGTATTGCGATCTCCGCATGTAAATAAGAAGTCAAGAGAACAATTTGAGATGAGGACACATAAAAGGCTGATTGATATTGTTAATCCAACTGGTGAAACAATTAATGCCCTTATGAAATTAGAATTACCGGCAGGAGTTGATGTAGATATAAAGCAGTAGGGGCAATTCATGAATTGCCCGTACCAGTAATAAAATACGATTTATAAAAAGTTAATAAGATGACCATAAAAGTCTATGATGTTGAGGGAAATGAAAAAGGAACAGAAAGCCTGAGCGATGATGTTTTTAATATAAAACCGAATAAATCTGTTATTTACTACAGCCTCAGGGCTGAGCTTGCGAATGAACGGCAGGGTACTGCATCCACGAAAGGGCGAGTTGAGGTACGGGGAAGCGGTGCCAAGCCATGGAGGCAAAAAGGGACTGGAAGAGCACGGGCCGGCAGCAGACAGAGCCCTATTTGGGTAGGGGGAGGTACCGTATTTGGACCAAAGCCCCGATCTTACAGAGTTCGGCTGCCAAAGAAGTTCAAAAGGCTTTCGGTAAAATCCCTTCTGTCATTAAAGATGAATGAACATTTGCTTAAAGTTGTTGAGAATTTTACAATTGAATCAGGGAAAACAAAGGATTTTTTGCTCTTCCTGTCTAAACTGGTCGAAGACAATAAAAGAATCAGGGTCTTGATTGTTGACAAGGAGCCAAATCCTCTTAATAAACAGGCCGGGAGAAACATCCCATGGTTAAAGTATTACGATGCTGATTTGATGAATACCAGGGACATGTTTTATGCAACGCAGCTTATTTTGACTGAAAGCGCTGTAAAATTATTGAATGAAAAATATTCATAACCTTTGCTAATATGTAATCCTGGCCAGAGATAAAGACTATAAATATTTATATATGCCAGAGGCTGAGCAGGATAGTAATGAAAAAAGGCGAAATAATCTTACATCCAATTATTACAGAGAAAAGCACTGAAATCCAGGAATCAGGAAGGTACTGTTTTAAGGTAAATAAAAGGGCGAATAAAAAAGAAGTCATGAAAGCGGTAAAAGATATTTTCGGTGTAGACCCGGTTTCCTGTAATATTATGAATATTAAAGGAAAGAGAAAGAGGGAGAGGTATAAAATCGGTTATACGTCATCCTGGAAAAAGGCAATAGTAAAAATAAAAAAAGGAGAAAAGATAGAGATCTTCGAAGGAGTGTAGGGATATGGCAATAAAAAAGTACAAACCAGTAACTCCCTCGCGTAGATTCTTTTCAGTTGTTTCCAGTGGGGACCTATCCACTGATAAACCATATAAACCGCTGACAGAGGGGAAAAAGAGGATCAGCGGAAGGAATAACAAAGGGAGAATAACACTCCGGAGAAGAGGCGGGGGTGCGAAAAAACTTTACCGAAAAATTGATTTTAAAAGGAATAAGAGAGATATTGAAGCAAAAGTCGAAACTATTGAGTATGATCCAAATAGAAGCTGCCGTGTAGCTCTCCTGTGCTATATGGATGGAGAGAGGCGTTATATTCTTGCACCTGATACACTGAAAGTAGGTGACAGAGTTTCTGCTGGTGGCGGTATACGGGTTGTTGTGGGGAATGCAATGCCTATCGGGAAAATGCCTGTTGGTATAATTGTTCACAATGTAGAATTGTATCCCGGTAAAGGCGGGCAGATTGCCAGGTCTGCAGGAACATTTATCCAGCTGATAGGGAAGGAAGGGAAAAATTGTTTTATTAAGCTTCCTTCGGGGGAGACGAGAACAATCAACGAAAGGTGTTATGCAACTATTGGACAATTGGGAAACCAGGACCACTTGAATATTTCGCTTGGAAAAGCAGGAAGATCGAGATGGCTTGGGAGAAGACCAAAGGTCAGGGGGGTTGCGATGAACCCGGTTGATCATCCGCATGGAGGAGGTGAGGGAAGATCATCTGGAGGCAGACATCCGGTGACTCCATGGGGTGTTCCGACAAAAGGATATAAAACAAGGAAGAAGAAAAAACCTTCAGATAGGTATATAATCAGTAAAAGGTCAAAATAAGTGAGGTTGAAATTGTGTCAAGATCAATAAAAAAAGGACCTTATATAGATAAAAAGTTATACAAAAAGATAATCGACCTGAATAAAACGAATGATAAAAAAATTATTAAAACCTGGTCGAGAAGGTCAACTATCTTTCCGGAAATGGTTGGACATACATTTAATGTATACAATGGAAAAAAGTTTTTCCCGGTATATATCACGGAAAATATGGTTGGACATAAATTAGGGGAGTTTTCTCCTACCAGAATATTTAAATGTCATGCAGGTTCTGAAAGGTCATCGAAAGTCAGATGAGGTGTATTCTGAATGGTTGCACAGGCAATAGCAAAGTATGTGAAGATATCCGGAAGAAAAGTTAATAAGTATGGAAAAGCTGTAAGGCAGCTCTATTATAAAGAAGCGAAAGCGGCTTTAAATCTTATTTCTGCTCATGGTGCACGGGTTCTTTTTAAAGTAATACAGTCAGCTGTTTCAAACTTAACGGCAAACCACAAGAATATTGATGAAGACACAATAAAAATTGATAAGATTATGATAAATGAAGGGCCAACTCTAAAACGGTGGCTTCCACGAGCGCGGGGGAGGGCAGATAGAATAAGAAAAAGAACGTGCCATATCTCAGTTGTTGTATCTGGTGAAGAAATAAAGAAGTAGTCGGAGGAATGGATGGGTCAAAAGGTAAATCCCGTAGGTATGCGAATTGGTCTCAACCGTACCTGGGAATCCAGGTGGTATTCCAGGGAGAATTATTCGAAAAACCTGCATGAAGATTTAAATATCAGAAAGTATTTAAAGGATCGCTTGAAAACAGGTGAAGTGTCGCGCATTGAGATTATTCGTTACCCTGATAAAGTGAATGTAATTGTACATACGGCCCGTCCCGGAATAGTTATAGGGAGAAAGGGAGCAGAAGTAGAAAATATCAGTAAGAAACTATCTTCTTTTACAGATAAGAACATCCAGATTAAGATTAAAGAAATTAAAACTCCTCAGCTTGATGCTGATCTTATTGCTCATGGGATTGCCAGGCAACTTGAGGGAAGGATAGCCTTCAGAAGGGCGATGAAAAAGGCAATTGCCAGTACCATACAGGCGGGTGCACAGGGCATAAAGATATCCTGTGCAGGAAGGCTTGGAGGCGCGGAAATGGCTCGAATTGAAAGTTATAAAGAGGGAATGATACCCCTACATACTTTCCGGGCAGATATTGATTATGGATTCGCAGAAGCCCGTACAACTTTTGGATCAATCGGCGTTAAAGTCTGGGTTTATAAAGGTGAGGTATTTAAGAAAGATGAAAAGCGGGATGCAGGTATCCTGTTAAAGAAAAAGAAACCCACAGTCAAGCAATAAGTCTGTAATTCTTTCAATCTTCCTCTTCCTTGAGGGAGAATCATCCCTTGAGGGAGGGCGGTGTTAGGGGAGGGTGTAAAACTCCTTACACAAATTCTGGTACGAAATAAAAGAAATTATTGAGATAAAAACACATATAATATATAGGCAGGGAAGTCATGCTACAGCCAGGTAAATACAAATACAGAAAAAAACAGCGGGGAAGAAGGAAAGGGACCGCTACAAAGGGGAGTAATGTCAGTTTTGGGGAATTCGGATTATTAGCTTTAGAGCCCGCCTGGATAACAAACAGACAAATTGAGGCTGCAAGGGTTGCCTTAACACGATATATGAAAAGGGGTGGAAAAGTCTGGATAAGAATTTTTCCTGATATGCCGTATACGAAAAAGCCGGCCGAGACAAGGATGGGAAAAGGAAAAGGTATGCCCGAGGGTTGGGTTGCGATAGTTAAACCTGGCAGAATAATGTTTGAGATTGCTGGTGTCAAAGAAGATACTGCAAGGGAAGCGCTTCGCCTTGCATCACATAAACTGCCGATAAAAACAAAATTCATGACACGGTTTGTTGTATAACCATGTAGAAAAGTACATGAGATTTTTGAGTAGAGGTGCTATGTAGAGGTGCTCTAATGAAGGAAAACCTAAATGAGATGAAAGTTGATGAGCTGAAGGAATTAAAAGAAAAGCTATTAAAAGATTATAGAGTTTTTAGATTCAATAAAATGATGGGACAGATGGAAAACACTCTCAAAATAAGGGAGACAAGGAGAGGCATTGCGAGGGTGAATACGATTTTAAGAGAGTATGAGCTGGGAATCAGGAAGAAATAAATCCTAATAATGGAGCCTGGAAATGTTAAACGATGCGGGAGATAAAAAAAATAAAAAGATACGGGCAGGGTATGTTGTAAGTGATGGTATGGATAAAACAGTTGTGGTAAAGGTTGAAAACCTGAAAAAACATCCTGTTTATCGGAAATATATTAAACGATCCAAAAAATATAAAGTTCATGATGAAAAGAATGAGTGTAAAGCTGGTGATATAATCCAGTTCGTAGAGACAAGACCGATAAGCAAGCATAAATGTTGGAAGCTGGTTAATATCATCGAAAAGGCAAAATAGAGGCAGAGGAATGATACAGTCGGAATCCTATATTAATGTTGCAGATAACAGCGGTGCAAAAAAACTTCTCTGTATCAAGGTATTAGGCGGGTCAAAAAGAAGGTATGCCTCTATAGGTGATGTTATTGTCTGTTCTGTCAAGAATGCTATGCCAAATACCCCGATCAAAAAGGGTGAGAAAGTAAGAGCAATTGTCGTCAGAACCAGGAAGGAAATCAGAAGGCCTGATGGAAGTTATATAAAGTTTGATGAGAATGCAGCTGTTGTCGTTGATAACCAGATGAACCCTCGTGGTACGAGAATATTCGGACCTGTAGCAAGGGAATTGCGCGAAAAGAATTTTATGAAAATTGTTTCCCTGGCTCCTGAGGTCCTGTGAAGGGATGAAGGAAGGGATGAAGAATGAGTATAAGAGTAAAGAAAAATGATAGAGTTACTATTATTAACGGCAAGGATATCGGAAAGAGTGGCAAGATCCTCTTCGTTAATAAAAAGAAGATGAGTGTGATTATAGAAGGTCTTAATATGGTGAAGAAAACCAGACGTCCGGACCGGCAAAACCAGAAAGGCGGAATAATCGATATTGAGGCTCCGGTGCATATTTCCAATGTTATGATTGTATGTCCGAAGTGCAGTAAACTTGTAAAGGTGAAAAAAAAGGAACTCATCGATGGCAAAAACGTTCGGATATGCGGGAAGTGCGGTGAAATTTTAGATAAGGTGTAATGAAGATGAGTAAGATAGTTCCCAGGCTTAAAAAAAAATATAACAAAGAAATTATAGGTTATATGAAAAAAGAGTTTAATTACAAAAATATAATGCAGGTTCCAAAACTTGATAAAATTGTGCTCAATATGGGATTAGGGGAAGCAATTGAAAACAAAAAATTATTGGAAACAGGCATAAAAGAAATGGCTCTAATTAGCGGACAGAAGCCTGTGAAAACAAAAGCAAAAAAATCAGTTGCTGCTTTTAAGTTGAGAAAGGGGATGGAAATCGGTTGTAGGGTTACCCTTCGTGGAGACAGAATGTACGAGTTTCTTGATAGATTCATCAATATCGCACTTCCGCGTGTAAGGGATTTCAGGGGTATATCAAAAGATTCGTTCGACGGTAGAGGCAACTTCGCTGTCGGTATTAAGGAACAGATTATTTTTCCGGAAATTGATTACGATAAGGTCGAAAAAATACATGGTATGGATGTAGCGGTTTGTACAAGTGCGAAAAACGACGAAGAGGCAAGGAAATTACTTGAAGCATTCGGTATGCCATATAGAAGATGATGTTGGTAATATCATGTATATAAGGAGGTATTGTGGCAAAAAAATCAATGATAGCAAAAGCAAAAAGGCCTCAGAAGTATAAGACACGTTACTACAATAGATGTAAGATTTGTGGTAGACCAAGGGGGTTTTTAAGAAAATTTGAAATGTGCAGAATTTGTTTCCGTAAACTTGCAAATGAAGGAATGATACCTGGAGTAACAAAGTCAAGCTGGTGAAATAATCGGCTAAAATTTAATAAAAAGGGGTGATAGTGTGAGCCTATCAGATCCAATTGCAAATATGTTAACAGTGATCAGGAACGCAAATACTGTTAAAATGGAGAGGGTCGATATACCGGCCAGTAAGCTGAAGATGGAGATAATCAAAATATTTAAAAATGAGGGGTATGTAAAAAACTTTAAACTTATTGATGAAAATAAGAAATCCTATATTCGTGTTTACTTAAAATATACCCAATCGGGTAAATGTATTATCCATAACCTGAAAAGGGTTTCCAAGCCAGGATTGCGGGTTTATAAGAAAAAAGATGAACTGCCGAGGATATTTAATGGTTTCGGTACTTCGATAATTTCTACTTCTCAAGGTGTGTTGACTGATAAAAAGGCTCGTGAAAAAAGTGTTGGGGGCGAGGTTTTGTGCTACATCTGGTAAGGGCAGGGGCCCTGTAAAGCGTGTAAAAAACATCTGTTAGACGGCTCAGATGTAGGCAGCAATAAAAAAGGATAAAACCAGGAAATAAAATGTCGAGAATAGGGAAATTAGCAATTCAATTACCTGCCAATGTCAGGTTTATGTATAATGATTCAATTGTAACAGTGGAAGGCCCTAAAGGGAAGTTGGAGAAAACGGTGAAGTTTTCGGGTAAAATACTAACCGAAGATAATACTTTAAAATTGTTCAGTGATAAAGCTGATAAGAAGTCAAAAGCTCTTTATGGGTTAACTCGCTCTCTCATTAATAGTATGGTAGTTGGGGTTACTGAAGGGTATAGTAACACCCTGAAGATCATCGGTGTCGGTTATAAAGCGCAGCTCAGGGGAAAAGCTCTTGTTCTTAATCTGGGATTTTCGCATGTTATACAGTTCAACATTCCTGATGGAATAAAAATTGAAGTTCCAGACTCAAATTCAGTTGTTGTTTCAGGAATTGACAAACAGCTTGTCGGACAGGTTGCTGCTGATATTCGAAGGTTAAGGCTGCCCGAGCCCTATAAAGGGAAAGGTATCACGTATTCAAACGAAAAAATAAGGAGAAAAGCGAGCAAGGCGGGTATAAAGTAGTATTTATTATTTAAACATTCTAGGGAATTGAATCAATGAATAAAAAAGAAAGGCGGTTAAGAAGAAAAAAAGGTATAAGAAAGAAAATATATGGAACTCCCTCTAAACTGAGAATTACAGTTTATAAAAGCAACAGGCATCTTTATGTTCAGGCTATTGATGATATTGCTGGAAAAACAGTTGGGTCCTTATCAGACTTTGCTGCCGGGGTAAAATGTAATCTTGAAGGTGCTTCTAAAATTGGAGTAAAACTGGCGGATAAGCTGTTAGAAAAGAAAATAAAAGAAGGGGTTTTTGATAGAAACGGTTATGTTTATCATGGACTTATAAAAGCAGTAGCAGATGGTGTAAGAAAAGGCGGAATAAAAGTGTAATTTTAATTTATAATGAAAAGGAGTCAAGTTTGGGATACATTACGGTTTCGGAAGAGAATGAGGATCAATTTACAGAGAAATTAGTTAAGTTAAACCGTGTCGCTAAAGTTGTGAAAGGGGGAAGAAGATTCAGTTTCAGCGCGCTTGTTGTTGTGGGGGATAAAAATGGACATGTCGGTGTTGGATACGGAAAGGCAAATGAGGTGTCCGAAGCGATAAGAAAAGGCATGGAAAAGGCCAGAAAAAATGTTGTAGAAATAAACCTTAAAGGCAGTACAATTCCGCATGATGTATATGGAAAGTTTAAAAGCGGAAAAGTAATTCTTAAACCTGCATCTCCAGGCACGGGAATTATTGCTGGTGGACCGGTGCGTGCTGTTGTCGAGCAGGTAGGTATAAAGGATATATTAACAAAATCCTTAGGGACGAATAATGCACTTAATATTGTAAAGGCCACCATGGATGGATTACAGAAATTACTGAATCTGAACCGTGTATTAGAGAGCAGAGGAAAAACTTTTAAAGAAATATTTGGATAAAAAGGATATGGCAGAGGAAAAACTTGTAAAAATTCGCCTTATCAAAAGTCTGATCAGTATTCCTGAAAAACATCGAAGAATTGTTCGTTCATTGGGTTTGCGAAAAATAAATTCGACGGTTATTCAAAAGCACAATCCACAAATTCAGGGAATGATTTATAAGGTTCGCCACCTGGTAAGAGCGGAGAGGGTGAAAAAATGAAATTACATACGCCGGCAGGGGCCAGGAAAAAGAAAAAAATAGTTGGGAGAGGTACAGGAACTGGAAACGGATGCACCTGCGGTCGAGGAACAAAGGGGCAGAAGTCAAGATCCGGATACAGCCGGCAAATCGGTTTCGAAGGTGGACAGATGCCGCTTGCCCGGAGAGTTCCAAAAAGAGGTTTTAATAATAAAAGATTTGAACATAACTATCAGGTTGTGAATATTGGTGATCTTGAAAGATACCAGGATGGTGATACGATTAACTATTGCGTTTTACTCAAGAGCAGGTTGGTAAATAAGAAAGGATCATTTGTAAAGCTTCTTGGAAACGGAAAATTAACGAAAAAACTTAATATAAGTGTTAATAATGCTTCAAAGAAAGCAATAGAAGAAGTAGAAAAATTAGGAGGCGAGGTGGAAATTCTCAAAGTAGCGTAATTCGTGATTGGTAATTCGTAATTGGGAGTTTTTCATTCTACGAATTACTGTTTACGAATCATGAATTACTGGTTACGAACCACGAATTACTGTTTACTAATGACGAGTAATAGTAGAAAGGGATATATATGGTATCTCAAGGGAATATTATAGTAAATATATTTAGAATACCTGAACTGAGGAGAAGAGTTCTGTTTACGTTTTTAATGGTCCTAATTGTCAGGATAGGTGCATATATACCGGTTCCAGGGATAGATGCGGTGGCTTTGGAAAGGTTGTTCACTCAGACAGGAGTTGGTTTACTGGGTTTTCTCGATCTTTTTGCAGGAGGAGCTTTAAGCCGTTTTACAGTTTTTGCGCTTGGAATTATGCCCTATATATCTTCATCAATTATTCTTCAGTTGTTAATAGTTGTTATTCCTGCACTTGAACGGCTTTCCAAGGAAGGCGAGGTGGGAAGAAAGAAGATCCAGCAGATTACTCGATTTGCAACAGTAGGAATTGCCTCCATTCAGGCATATGCACTCACTGTTTTTATGAAATCGAGACCTGAAGTTATCATAAATCCTGGTATAGGTTTTACTATTAATGCGGTTGTCGCGATTACAACCGGAACTCTGTTCTTAATGTGGATCGGGGAGCAGATTACTGAAAGGGGTATTGGGAACGGAATATCAATCATCATTTTTATAGGAATAGTAGCGAGGATTCCTGTTGCTTTCAAGCAGGTTTATGACCAGTTAAAATTAGGTGAGCTGAACCCGATTGTTCTTATTGCATCTTTTGGTATATTTATCGCGATAATTGCATTTGTAATTCTTGAACAGCAGGGGCAGAGAAGGATACCGATACACCATGCGAAGAAGGTTGTGGGAAGAAAGGTCTATTCTGCGCAGGCCACTCATTTGCCTTTAAAGATTAATCCTGCCGGGGTAATTCCAATTATTTTTGCTTCATCTATGCTTCTTTTTCCTGCACAGATTGCCAAATCCTTAGGGGCACGGGTCCCTGCATTAGATAGAATGGCAGCGCTTCTCTCACCAGGAAATGCACTCTATCTGACACTGTATGCGCTTCTCATTATTTTCTTCACATACTTTTATACTCAAATAACATTGAATCCGATAGATATTGCAGATAATCTTAAAAAGGTCGGTGGATATGTACCTGGGATAAGACCCGGAATTAATACTTCAACTTATCTCCAGAAGGTCTTAAATAGGATTGTCTTGCCTGGTTCAATATTTCTCGCTACTATCGCATTAATACCTACTATTATTCAGAGATGGTTGGGCCTTCCGCCGGAAATGTCCTATCTCATGGGTGGCACTTCTCTTCTCATTATGGTAGGGGTGGATCTTGATACTATGAAGCAGATTGAATCTCACCTTCTCATGAGACATTACGACGGATTTATGAAGAGGGGTGGAA
>JAUVYC010000046.1 GCA_030603285.1 Spirochaetota bacterium | reverse complement strand
CGGCAAATGCAGTAAAAGCTGCAGGAAAGGATATTATTGTTGTCGGATATAATGGCGACCCTGAAGAGCTTCAGGCAATCGAAGATGGGGTCCTGCATGCTATAGTCGTGCAGCAGCCGTATTTTATCGGCTATGAAAGTGTAAGGGTTTTAAAAGAGATTCTGGAAAAAGGAAAAGAGTACGAGAACGCTGAAGTGCCTGTAAAGGTTGAGCTCCTTACCCCGGATAATTACAAGAAATGGGCAAAGAAAGCGGAAGAGAGAAGGGGTATACCTGCTTATTAAAAGTTTCTTTTAAAAAATAACATTTTTATATATTCAGCATTTAACATAATCTCGAAGTTGCCCTGTCTACTGCGTTTGTCGAAGTGTATTGTCAAGAAAAATTAGATTAGGTTCTGGCCAGGTAGGTTCAGATAAATACCAAAAAATGAAAATATAAAATATTTCGTAAGATGTCCCCCACCACTTTCTATCTACTTTTTAATAGCTAAAGATTCAATAATGTCACATATCGACTTTTCAGCATCAGTTTTACAGAGCGTTTCCGCTTTTTCCCCGATCATCTTTAGATTCACCCTGTCTGCTAAGAGCCGATTAATTGTTTTAAACAACACATCTTCATTCAAATCCTCATCATAAATAACAACAGAGGCACCGTTTTCTGCAAAATACCGGGCATTTTCGATTTGCTCACCTCTGCTCTTTGATTTCGGCAGAGGGATCAGGATTGAAGGTTTTTTCAGATATCCCGATTCATGAAGTGCCCCCGCCCCGGCCCTGGAAACAACAATATCAGATGCAGCAAGCACATCTCCTATTTCTTCACTGATAAATTCAAACTGACGATATTTTCCTTTTAGCGGGATATCCCTCCTGAAATTGCCAGCCCCGCACTGATGCACCAGATTGAAAGGGGGATCATACTTTCTATTCATCTGCCAGACAGCCCTGTTGATAGAAGAAGCACCGAGGCTTCCACCTATTACAAGGACTATGGGGAGCTCCTGTTTGAATTTAAGGAATGATAACCCGGATTTACGATCTCCCCGTTTAAAAATATCTCTCACCGGGTTTCCGGTAAAAACAACCCTCTTTTTTGAATAATGTTTTGTCGTTTTCTCAAATGAAACACAGATAACAGATGCAAAACGGGAAATAATTCTTGTAGCAAGACCCGGGGTTATATCACTCTCATGGGTAATTACCGGAATACGCAACAGCCAGGCAGCAAGGACAGGTGGAACTGCAACAAATCCACCCTTTGAAAAAAGAAGTTCGGGCTTCATTTTCAGGAAAAGAAAAAAAGATCGAATAGCACCGATTAAGACAAAAAAAACATCAATAAAATTCTTAAACGAAAAATACCTTCTCAGCTTTCCCGTTTTTATTCCATAAAAAGGTACATGTATTCTTTCTGACCATGCTTTTTCTTTTCCGCGCTTTTCACCTATCCAGAATATGTTTGTATAGCCTCTTTTCTTCAATTCCCCTATTATAGAAATATTCGGAAAAATGTGCCCTCCGGTTCCGCCTCCGGTAATTGCAATCAAGTTCCATTCCTTTTTTTGTACAAAACTAATACTTTTTTTCCCTGTAAGAACAAAATTTTATTTTCAAAAACAGTTTTCATTATATAATATTTAAAAATCATTATGGAGGTAAAAATGGAGATAATAACTGTTAAAATAGACGTGCCTGAAGGAACAAATATTATTATTGGGCAAACACATTTTATTAAGAGTATTGAAGATCTTTATGAAGCGATTGTTAATACATCCGCCCATATTGAGTTCGGTATAGCCTTTAATGAATCCTCCGGGGTGTGCCTTGTACGGAAAGAAGGGAATAATGAGGAGCTCACACAGTGTGCAGTAACTGCAGCGCTTGAAATAGGAGCAGGGCACATCTTTGTTATCTATATAAGAGAGGGCTTTCCCATAAATATTCTACCTTCTATCAGGGAAACAAGAGAGGTAGTACGCATATTCTGCGCAACAGCAAATCCGCTTGAAGTAATTGTAGGTGTAACTGAACAGGGACGGGGTGTACTCGGGGTGGTTGACGGATTCAGCCCAAAGGGAGTGGAAAATGATGAAGAGATAAAAAAGAGAAAGGAATTACTGAGAAAGTTCGGGTATAAGAGATAGAACAAATCCAATATGACACATGAAGAAATGTTAGATGCAATGAGTCTAATTGGTGATTAGCAGGTGTGAGCATCTCAATATAAGAAATGGAAAAAATTTATCACACCTTATGCTTGACCCTTTTGATACTGAATATTAGTACCTTAATACTGATTTTCTTGCACTATAGGCACAAACTTTAGTTTGCAAGAAAATATCTTTTTAATCGTGAATGCGGCTTGTCCGTATCAGGATAAAACCATAAACTTAAGAAAATATCGATTGAATATATTTTCTCAATTATTATATTGAAGTAATCCCGGTAAAAAGCGTGGTGATGGGTATGATATGGAGAATGCCTGGATATTTCCTTGAATAAATCTGTGGAGTGCTGAATGGCAAAGACTATAAGAGAAATAAATGATAAAATAAAAAACAATAAGGCTGTGGTATTCACGGCAGAAGAAATCATTCCCTTCATTAAACAAAAGGGATACAAAAAGGCAGCTGAAGAAGTCGATGTCGTTACAACAGGGACATTCAGTCCAATGTGCTCATCAGGGGCATTTCTTAATGTGGGGCACCCTTCACCCAGAATGAGAATGCAGAAGGCTTGGCTGAATGGAGTGGCTGCATATGGAGGATTTGCAGCCTGCGATATATACATCGGGGCAACCCAGATACCTGATGAAGATCCAGCCAATAAAATCTATCCGGGAAGTTTTGAATATGGAGGGGGCCATATCATTGAAGATCTGATTGCCGGAAAAGATGTCTTTCTCAGGGCAACATCGTACGGTACTGACTGCTACCCCCGTAAGGAACTTGAAACCTATATCGACTTAAAAGACCTCAACCAGGCTTATCTGGTGAACCCTAGAAATGCATACCAGAATTACAACGTTGCTGTAAATCTTTCATCCGGAGTGATATATACGTACCTTGGTGTTCTGCAGCCCAACATGGGAAATGTAAACTTTTCCTGTGCGGGGCAGCTCAGTCCTCTCCTCAATGATCCGTATTATAAAACAATCGGGATCGGAACCAGGATTTTCCTTGGCGGCGGCATTGGTTATGTCATCTGGGAGGGAACACAGCATAATCCGACTGCAGTAAGGAGTGAAAACGGGGTTCCTTCAGAAGGTGCAGGCACACTCTCAGTAATTGGAGATATGAAAAAAATGAGCACCCGATATATAAAAGGTGTATCCATGCTGGGATATGGGGCAAGCCTCGCAGTAGGTATAGGTATGCCAATACCCATTGTCGATGAAGAAATGATAGAGTTTGTATCGGTCCGTGATGAAGATATCTATGCACCGGTTGTTGACTACTCAAGCGCATATCCAAAAAGGGAGAGTAAAATTGTTGCAAAAGTTAATTATAGGGATTTAAGAAGCGGTACAGTAAAAATCCTGGGCGAAAATGTCCAGGCAGCTTCAATCTCGAGCTATCCAGTAGCCCGTGAAATAGCAGAAACATTGAAAACCTGGATACAAAACGGAACATTCACTCTCACAGAAAAGGTTGCTTCAATCCCGGGCGTAGAATCAGGCCAGACCTTTAAACCCCTGGAAATCAGACCAGAAAGAGGATAACTCGTATGAAAAGTGTCATATCAAAAAATATCATGCTGCATTATCCAAAAGAACATACAGAAAAACCGATCATCTCAAATCTCATAAAGAGGTATGACCTTACTGTAAACATTTCCAGGGCCAGGATTGGCCAGGATGAAGAAGGAATCATGGTTATTGAAGTTTCCGGAAAAAAACAAAACCTTGACGCAGGATTAAACTACTTAAAGGAAATAGGGGTCACCTTCAAACCGGTATCCATGGTAGTTTTGATGGTCGATGAAAAATGTACACACTGCAGTGCCTGTACAGTTATCTGTCCTTCTGATGCCCTTACAATCGAAGACAGAAACACGATGATGGTGAGTTTCATCCAGGATAAGTGTATTGCATGCGGTTTGTGTATTCCCGCCTGTCCCTACCATGCAATGGAGATGCATGAATAGAAGTCGAAATGATAACTATAAATGAACCTTCCCAACATCCTCAATCTTCAGCATTTTCATAATTTTATTTTTAGCTTCGAGGTAGCTGATAAAAGCGATAATTTCATCAGGGGTTTTACAGCGGAGAAGCCATTCAAAATGTTCCATGCGGGAGAAGATTTTACTGAGAGACTCAACCATCCTTGTATAAATTTCACCGAGATATTCAGGTGCAAGAAACACGAATGCAATATGAATAGGCCTATTGCCGGGTAATTTCATATCAATGCCCTCAGGACAAAGCCCTATTATAGGAACAATATCATCGGCAAAATCCCCGAAAGCATCAAAGAAAGCAATATTCTTCCCTATAGGAGTAGATACGATTTCCCCGCTTCCAATAAGTGTCATGGCTGCTTTCTTCAGGTCCAGTATTCTGCTTTTTCCTGCGGCTGTAAGCTCTTTTATAACTTCTGACTTTGTTTTGCCCTTCAGCCTTGGAATAATAAGGTCTTTGTGAAACATGAGGGATGCTGTATAAGGAAGCGGTTTAACAAATTCCCAGTTCGCAGGCCTGGTCCCTTCAATTACAACATTTCTTTTTTCACGATATTCATGGATGGTGACCATCGGCGGGCGTTCTGTTCCCCACACCTTCAACTTTTCTATGGAATAGCTATTCTTAACACCTGTAATTATCTGGAGCGAGTCAGATATATCCTGGAATATTTCAATCCGTCCAATATCATCAGCCCGCTGTAGCAGTATCTTCAGAATCCTGTAAGACATGGATCTGAGGGCCTCGATACTCTGGTTCCGGTGAATTCTCACATTAAGATCGCACTGTCCGATAACGTCGAGTCCGTAAAGCCGATTGATATCGATGAGATGTCCTGTTTCAACACCATATCCGGTAAAAAAGGGAAGATTCTCTAAAAGCTCTCTCCTGCCTGCATATTCACCTGACAACGGCTGGGCAAGACCGGTCAGATTCGGAAAAAGGAGATTAAAGAAAGGCCGTACAACCAGTTCCGTAACCCTTCCCCCTCCTGTGTATTGTAATTCACCCTGTATACGGATAGGCCTTTTATAAAAGGCTTTCACATAGGAAAGATGGGGATACTCTAACAACGGACCCACAAGGCCAAGGACAAACCTGGGATGGATATTCGTTATATCTGCATCAATCCAGCAGATGATGTCTCCCTTCAGAACGTAGAGGCTCTTCCACAGGTTTTCCCCTTTTCCGCGGTAAGACCTGTACTGGGGGAGAATTTCTGAGGATAAGTAAAATTCGGCGCCTGCATCGCGGGCAACCTGTGGTGTTTTATCTGTAGAGCCTGAATCAACAACGACAATCTCATCGAGAAGAGGCCTTTTTTCCATAAGCTCTCTTCTCATTAGCGAAATCTCTTCTCCTACGGTTTCTTCTTCATTCAGTGTGGGAAAACAGAGACTGATTGAGCATCCAAGCTCCTTTTTTTTTGCAATGAGTCTTCTTACACTCTTGAAACTGGAATAATGGAAGGTACTTTTCTGTAACCATTCCTTAATATATGACGGCTTTTCCTGATGTGTTTTCAACAATTTCTGTTCATTTTCTGTTTCAACAAAAGAAGACATATCTCTTTCCTTTATTTTTCGTCATTATCTTAACCTAAATTATCAATATTTGCAAGCAAATTGTATACTACAATTCTTGCTGTTTTCTTTTGATTTCTTTTTTGAATCACTTTACAAAATAGAAAAATTGCATGGAAAATAAAATTACCATGCCGATTGATCATCCGTTCAAGAGGGTTTTTTTGGGGGAAAATATTTAGAAACAGTGTTTCTATTGATCCTGATGAGGTTCTATGGATTCAACGATACCCTCAAAATTAACGAGGATACTTCTCAGCTTGCGTTTCAATACCTCATAGGAAAAAAAACGGGCTGCAAGGGCAAAGTTTTTTTCTGCCTTCTGTTGATAGGTTTTCCTATCCGGAATGAGAAGACGGTTTATTTTCTCTATTAGATCATCAGTTACATACCCTTCCATCTCAATGACATCGAAGCCGTATGGTTTAATATCCCTCATATATGCTGAATACTGGTTCACCAGGATAGGCTTTTTAAAATAAATCGTCTCTATAAAGGCATTTCCAAATCCTTCGTAGGTGGACGGGTAGGCAATAAGATCCGCATGAGGATACACATCCCAGAGTTTATAAATCTTCCTTCCGTTCGATATCCGCCCTCTTTTATCCCCGATAATATCCGGTTTGATAATAAGAGGAACATTCAGCTGTTCTGCATAACTCCTTATTCGTTTTTCATACGCATCCCCCTCATCAGTGGTAGAGTGGGTGATAACAAGCTTTGCCCTGGGATTTTTTAATCTGCTTACGACCTCGACCGTGTGCTCGATCCCTTTCCGGGCAACCATCCTTGTAGGCTGCATAATGAAAAAATCATCCTCCTCCAGTCCAAAGGCCTTCCTGACATCGCTATTATAGTGGTTTATCGAAGGGGGCTTTTTTTTAAAATCCAATACATTCGGAATAACAACAGGGGACAAACCTGTACGGTAACTCAGCTCACGGTCAGCCTCTGTATTTATCACCACATGCAGTATTGAATGAAGAGATGGAGGGAAAGCCATCTGAAGCAGATCAGGCACAGAGTTCACATAAAATCTCGGTCTTTCCCAGTAAAAGTCATGATGATGAGCTATTGTTGGCATTCCTGTTTCTGCAATAAACTCAGTTAATGCCAGGCCAAGAGGGATATTCATGGGTATGGAAATACAGTTTTCTGCAATAATCAAATCAATATCAAACTTTTTTATAAACTTATAAAGGGTGGTCTTAAGATGTTTTCTTACTGAATGAATGATACCGGTCACCCCAGAAGTCCTCTTATAAACTTTAAAGCAGCTCTGCTGGATCCCCTGTATAACTGGATCTTCAAAATGTGCTTCAGGGACACACATACTCCGCCCGGAGTCCCTGTCGGACAAACCGGCAAAATAAAAACATTCATACCCCATGCGTTTCAGGACTTCAGCCCATTTTTCGGTTTCTAAAGAAACACCATCGGTGCCCTGAAAACGGGTAGAAACAAAACCGATATTTTTGATTTTAAGACTGCTGTTATTTTTATGCTTACCTTTCACTTTCATTTACTCTCCATACACATTAATATAGTCGGATAAATTTTTTAAGTCTGTAACAATCAAATCCGGGGAGAGGCTGCTGCAGCGCCTGTCTTCCTCTCTCATTTTTAATGAACGACGGTCTCCTGCAAATAATGCTGTTTGAAAACCGGCTGCATGCGCAGGGTAAATATCATTTAGCATGTCATTGCCGACAAAAAGAGCATTTGCAGGGACTATTGTTCTTTTTCTCAGAGCCTTCCAGGCCTCTTTGAAAAGAAATTGAGAAGGCTTTGCATATTTATATGCAAAAGAATAGAATATGAGATCTTCAGAAAAGCCAAACTCTTCAGGAACTGCATTAAAAAAAGCTTCAAATAAAAGAGGGGTAAAAAATTGAGCATTTGAAATAATTCCCAATAGAATACCTCTATCATTTAAACTGTTTAATGCCTCCTTCAGATAGGGCATTGGCCAGACAGGATTAAATATTGACTCATACTCTATTGCAAACTGCCGCCCATATTCAGGACAGCCGATGTTTAAAACATCCATCCACACCCTCTCAATCTCTACTTCAGGAAAATCTATGCCCTGACTTCTCAGCCGGGTGTGCACCTTCTTAATTTCATTATAATATCTTTTTAAGACCTCGACGCCGTCAATGTTTATACAGTATATATCTAAAAGCTCATTCAATTTTTTTAATTTTTCATTTTCTCCGTACGACAAATAAATTTCACTTGATGAGATATTACCTGAACGGCTTATAAAAAGCGTTCCGTATATATCGAAAAAAACAGCATGAACCGTACGTTTTAGCTTACCTCCTGACTTCAGGCCGGTGGGCAAAGGATGAAGAGGTTTTGCATATTTTTTTAAAATTTCGATATATGACAATTCTTTAACCATACGCTGAATCACACAGGAGAAGAAAGTTTTTTTCCGGGGTATTAAAGGTATCGAGCAGAACTCTTTTGTCAATTGACTGGGTTACTGCGACGCTTAACACCTTCCTGTACACATCCAGCAGGATGGATCTATTTCTTTCAGGTGAATACTCATCTTTAATAATTTTTTTATTACTTTCAATCATACCCCGGGATTCTTTAGAAAAACTAATATTTCTTAAACCAGGGTTTAAGTCAAGTATTTTATTATATTTTGATTTACTTTTTAAAATATTCAGGATCACCTGCTTCTGTAAATCCTCACTCAGAATACCGAAATCAATACAACCGTTTTCTGTGAGTAAGTTAAAGTATTCCTCAACTTTATTTGAAGTATCAAATATTCCATACTGATTCAGCTTTTCTCTGTAACATGTTGTCCATTTTATATGGAGGAGCTGTCGGTCTATAAATGTAAGTGGGATTTTCACGATTTCATAAAGATGATCAAGCTTTATTCCTTTATTCATGAAATCAGAACAGATATCTTTCAAAAGCCGTCCAAAGAGCATTTTATTTGCTGTCCACGGCTCAAGAAATGAAAAACCAAAACCTTCTTTTATACTCGTTGTTATCATATATCGTGTCCTCGAAAGAATGGTAAAGAAATCATTCTCAATGCCAAGCCGGAAAGCTACACTAAGATTTTCAGTTATTACGAAATTTCTCCAATCTGTGTAGCTTTTCATGTCCAGTGCCCCTGTCGGCTCGAGGGTTATTCCCACCTTTTCATTGGTGTTTAAAAATAATGAGAGCAGAATTGCCTCTCCAATATTTTTCCTCCTGATTGCCCGGATCGGGTAGAGAACAATATCCTTCTGTTTATGTTCACTGCCGGCCGGTTTCAGGGGCCGTATTGCATTCGGAATATAATGAAGTCCCGGTGTCTTTAGCCCTGATCGAATGAGGAGGCTGTAATCCCTTCTGTTTATTACTGCATAATGACAGTCTGCAGGATACTCTCCTCTGCTGTATCCACCCGGCCGTCCATCCTCTGCAAAATCATGGACCTGGAGGAGAATATTTTCTTTCATTGAAATAAGGGCCTTTACAGCAGAAATCAGGTCGGCATTTTTACCTAAAGTGGGGTTGTGGAAATGATAAAGATCTGCCCCTCCTTTCCAGATAGCAGTAACTGAATTCAGAATTGAACGTGCAATATCAACCGGGCTTATACTTACACCTCTATCCCTGTCGTATGCCAGAGAAGGAACAACAACAAAAGGGAAGGAGATTTGATGGGATGGAGGCTCGCCTATTATTAACAGTGTTTCGACCTGGTCTCTCAGGGATGTTATCTGGTCTGTTATCACCCTGGTCACTCCGCCGGGTCTGAAATGATGATGTACGAACGCTATTTTCATTTATTAAATGCGTTATTTATTTTCAAATAATTTTAAACCTTAAAACTCTTGAAATATATAATAAATTGTATCTTTAGAAAAGCAACTTTTTAGTTGCTTTCATTTAGTTGCTTTCATTGGATGTTCTGCAATCCCATTTTTCTTCTAAATTCATTAAAAAAATTATTGCAAAAATCTTTAAATCATGAGAATATATAGAGTGAATTGTTATTATGCTTTTGTTTTTTATGGATTTTATGCTATATTTGTAAGAGAAGGAACATGAAGAAATGACGAAGGGCGAGTTTCAAAAAAAAGTTATCGAATTGTTGAGTAAGTACAATTTAAAAGAAAGTGTAAAGGAAAAAATCATTCCTTTATTTTCAATCATTGACAATCTAAGTCAGGAAGAAATGATCAATGTATATGGTATTCTTGAAAAAGCAATTATTACTCAAAAAAAAACTGAAATGCTGACGGAAAAACTCAAGAATATTTATGCTGATTTCAATAACACTATAAAAGATGTTTCAAAAAGGCTGTCTGAAATCAAAAAGAAACTGGAATGCTTAAAGTGGCCTGCTGGTATTTCCTTACAGGATAACTGTGGAATATCAGTGCAAAAAGAATCTTATAAATTTATATATGGAAATGCCATGAAATACAACAAACAATCATTCCCTGGAGAAAAGCCTAACTTCGGTTTAAAGCTTAATAAACTTTTCTCATCATTTATTACTGAATATGGACCGGAATATATCACCATGGTTATAAGCGATTCAATACTTTATGCAAATAACCTTATATTACGCATCTCCTTTAAGACCCAGGATGTTCTCATTGGTTCAAGCAAATCACTTAAGCTCTACGAATCAAAAACCGGCAGCAGTTTTCTTATTACAGACAAACCGGAAGTAATTCCCTATGGGAATAAAAGGGGATTTTATTTCAAACATATATCTTATGAAGATATATTAAACCTCACAAACGGGGATTTCTTTAAAGTCTTTAGTAAAGAAATCATAAATAACTATAAACATCATGAGATTGGACTGCCTGAAGAACTCAAAGGTGTTGGATATTATAATTTTGAATAACAAACTCATATCCTGCTTTAACTGCTATATCTCGTACCCCTTTCCGTTTTTTAATATCTCCAATATGATCAATCCCTGAAAATAACAGCTCACCGGCATATTTAAATCCGCAGGTGGAGTAAATGGCTTTCACTATGGAACGGGTACATGCAAAAATATTATCACTTCCCTTGAATCCGCCAACTGAAAGCAAAAAACCTTTTTTTTGGACACCCTGTATCCCGGGTTTAATTCCAAGAATATATTTTCGTATCCACAGTGCCTGCCCTCTATCAATGAATGCTTTTGTAACAGCAGGAGGCCCAAGAAAAAAAACAGGGCAGGAAAGCACCATCCGCTCATATTGAAGAAGTTTATCATAGAGCGGCTCCATATCATCCTGAATTACACAGGAGCCTGTTTTTGCACATCTTCCGCATTCTGTACAGGGGAAGAGCTCGATATCTCTTAAAAATATTCTATCAATTGAATAGGAGGAACGGCTTGCACCTTCAAGAAAATAATCAAGAAGAACTGAAGAGTTCCCTCCTTTTCTGGGACTTCCATATACAGCCAGTAAATCGGGCATTACTACCCCCTTGTAGTTGATGAAGGGGCAGGTTTCAAACCTGCCCCTTCATCGGAGCAATAAAATAGATAAGGAAAATAGCTTAATTTCTATCAAAGGGGTCTTCTTCCGGCAAGCGCTTTTGAAAGGGTAACAGAGTCGGCATATTCAAGATCACCCCCTGCTGGCAGTCCGGAGGCTATCCTTGTTACAGGAATACCAAGAGGTTTTATCAGTCCGGAAATATAGATTGCAGTTGCGTCACCTTCTACGTTAGGGTTTGTGGCTATTATTATTTCCTCAATTTCATCTTCCTGAACCCTCTGTAGAAGCTCTCTTATTTTCAGGTTTTCTGGTCCAACACCATCCAGAGGGGAAAGTGCCCCCATTAACACGTGGTAAACTCCATTATATGTGCCGCTTTTTTCTATAGCCCAGATATCTCTGGGCTCTTCAACAACACATATCATTTTTCTACTACGACGAGAATTCCTGCAAATCTCACAAAGCTCATCCTCCGTAATGTTAAAACAGACTCTGCAGAACTTTATTGAATTTTTAACATCGAGCAATGCTTCCGCAAATTTTCCTACAGTCTCTTCATCATCCTTCAGTATAAAAAATGCAAGCCTTTCTGCTGTTTTTCTTCCGATTCCTGGTAATCTGGAGAATTCATTTATAAGCCTGGAGATTGAACTTTTTGCTTCCACTTAAAAAGGTACCTCAAGACCTGGAATATTTAATCCGCCTGTTACTTTTGCCATTTCAAGCTTTATCGTTTCATCCATTTTATGCATGGCATCGTTAACCGCGGCCACAATAAGGTCTTCCAACATTTCAATATCATCCGGATTGACAACCTCCTTTGACACATTTATATCAATTACTTCATGCTTGCCGTTCACCGTTGCCCTCACCATATCTCCACCAGAACTACCGGAAGCCTCCTTGTTAACAAGATCCTCCTGCAACTTCTTTATCTTTTCCTGAAGTATCTGAGCCTGTTTTAAAAAGTTCATATTCATTCCCATTTTTTACCTCCATTCTTATTTTTAGTACCTTGCTCCTGATAATATTTAATGTGGTATATCCACATTCATGTGGCTTTGTCCACATCAGGTACAATCTCCCCCTTAAAAATTTCGAGCACTTTTGATGTCCCGGGAGATAAGGGGGTATCATCTTCATTTTCCTCTGTTTTCTTTTTAAGTATAAAGTTTATTCGAATATCATTCTGTAATAAATCCTTAATCTCTTTTTCAATATATATTTTTGCAGAATCTTCACTGACATGCTCATAACTTAATTTTTCGCTCTGGTCATAGCAAACAGTCAATAGATTGTTCTCAA
>JAUVYC010000279.1 GCA_030603285.1 Spirochaetota bacterium | reverse complement strand
CGTCAGTACAGATTGACAGATTCAAAGGTCAGAATAATCTTTTTGATGAAATAGGTGGGGAGAATGGAGATCAGATGTTCTATAAGATGCAGAATTTTAAAGAGTGGAACGATGCAGAAATGTCTGAGTATGAAAAAGAGGCTCTTGGATTTTATTTCAAGGCCCATCCAATTATTAAATATAGTCGAATGGCAGGACAGCATGGCGCTGTTTCCATTTCAGAATTGAAGGATATACCTGCTGATTCTGCAGTCACAATTTTCGGGATTATCATATCGTTAAAGAAAATTCTTACAAAAGATAATAAAGAAATGGCATTTCTTACTGTGGAGGATCTTACAGGGAATTTAGAGGCTGTTGTATTTCCTGGTGTGTTTGAGAAATACAGCAAATATCTAGAAGGTAAAAATGTTGTAGTTATATCCGGGAGGGTAAATGGCGAGAAGATACTTGCAGATAAGATTATGTATCCGGAGGAGTTCGTAAAAGAGGCAGTGTCGCAGATGCACGTACTCTTGAGAAACCCGGTCGATGAAGATAAGCTTTTGAAATTGAGAGACATTTTTATCCGGAACAAGGGACGATGTAATGTATTTATACACACTCAGGAACTTGAAAAAAATCAAAAGGCAGTCAGAGCTTCAGAGTTTCTTCTTGTAGAACCAGGGAAAGAACTTTTTTCCCTTTTAAAGAGAGAAAAGTTGGTAGAAAGAGTCTGGGTTAGCTGATGAAAATTTTCATAGTATGGGCAGTACATTAATTGCCCATACATTATATTTAAAAAACAGCAGATTTTATGGAGAATTAAATTATGAAAAAGAAAAAAGTAAAGATAGGGCTTGCCCCGACAAGGAGAAATGTATTTTCTGTAGAGGATTCATTAAGATATAAAGCATTAATCGAAGAAAAACTAAAATCCTGGAACATTGATTTTGTAAACCTTGATTCTTTGAATAAAGAAGGGCTTTTATTTGATAGGCTTGAGGCAGGCAGAGCTGCAAAGATCTTTACCGATGCTGAGGTGGATGCGGTATTCGCTCCACATGTCAACTTCGGGACAGAAGATGCTGTTGCAAAACTTGCCAAAGAAGTGAATAAACCTCTCCTCTTATGGGGGCCCAGGGATGAAGCCCCATTAAAAGATGGTTCCCGACTGCGGGATACACAGTGCGGCCTTTTTGCAACAAGTAAAATCCTTATGCGATATGGTATTCCTTTTTCTTATATTGTGAATTCGCGGGTTGATTCACCTGTATTTGAGAGAGGGTTTAAAAATTTTACTGCTGCTGCAAGGGCGGCAAACAGCTTTTTAAAAGCACGGATAGGCCAGGTAAGTACCAGGCCAGGGGATTTTTATACTGTTATTATAAACGAAGGGGAACTTCTGGAGAGATGGGGGATAGAAACAGTTCCCATCACTCTCATTGATGTTGAGAAGGGCGTTCTGAATATGGTGAAAACAGATAAGCGGGTTAAGGATGAGGTGGATGATTTTAAGGCCCGCGGCGTTACATTTAAGGACATGGATGATGATACAGTAAACAGGATAGCAGCCATGAAACTTTATCTTATGGATTGGGCAGAAAGAGAAAACCTGTCAGCCATTGCATTCCAGTGCTGGGATGCACTCCAGCTTGCATTAGGCATTATGCCATGTTTTGTCGATTCCGAGCTAACAGCAATTGGTATTCCTGTTGCGTGTGAGACAGATATTAACGGAGCACTGACATCCATACTGCTGCAGAATGCAAGCAAGGTAGAATCCCCGACGTTTTTCTGTGATCTCACTATCCGTCACCCGGAAAATGATAATGGCGAGCTGCTCTGGCACTGCGGTCCTTTCCCTCATGAACTTGCAAAAGAAAAAGAAAAGGCCTTTGTAGGGAAACATTTTATCCTCTCATCGGAATGTCCGGGCACAGGGAACTGGGAGATTAAAGGCGGTGATATAACTGTTTCACGTTTTGATGGAATAAACGGCAGGTATTCTCTTTTCATGGGGCATGCAAAGGGAAGTTCCGGTCCATTCACCCTTGGGACATATGTATGGATTGAAGTCCCTGATTGGCCCCTGTGGGAAGAGAAGCTCATCTATGGCCCCTATATTCACCATATAGTGGCAGTGCATGATAAAGCAGCATATGCTCTATATGAAGCAACCCGTTTCATTCAGGGGTTAGAACCTGATCCTGCCCAACCTGCTGAAGAAGAAATCAGGGCTTATCTAAGGGGTAATGACCTGGAATAAATATTATTTGTTGTACAGGGTTTATATTATCACAGGCTGAAAAAAGAAAAGGAGAGTGGTAATTATTTTCGTTCTAAAAAAATGGGGGCAGATAAGATAAATAACTGCCCCCTTAATATCATTCAATTATAGCTAAAATATCCGATCTTTGAACAACTAAATATTTTTTTCCATCAAGTTCGATTTCATCACCTGTGTATTTTCCAAATACAATTCTATCACCGACCTTGATAACTTTCTTCAGATCTTCATTGGTCCCTACTGCAACAATTTTTCCCCTTTGAGGTTTTTCCTTTGCAGTGTCTGGAATATAGATTCCACCGGCAGTTTTTTGCTCTTCTGATTCGTCTACCTCCACCAATACTTTTTCGTCGATTACCTTTAACTTCATACAATAATCCTCCTATTTTATTATATATAGTATTTTGCCGTTTAGTGAATGTTTAATAACCGGTCTCTCCCGTTTTTTTAAACCAATAAACCGGCAATTTGTTTATAAGGATGATAAAAATTTTCGCCTAGTAATGTAATAAAATCTAATTAAAAAGTAAACTAAAATTTTCCTGGTGCCCGATTTCATTATAACCGATTTACTTATACCGGATTTCCTTATATAGGATTTCCTATTGCCCTCAATTGAATTTATTTTTAAAAAAAAATAACTATTCAGGTGTTAACCACAGAGACTCAGGAATATATCTATATTACCAGGAATATAACTATATTACCGAGAAACAAAGATTTTATTTTAGAATTTTTCAGTAAATTTATGAAAATCTTCTAAATTTTAATTTAAAAAGATTATTTTAAATATTTTTTTATAATATATTAATCTCTGTGCCTGATGCCTGGGGCCTTGATGTCCGCGACCTTGATGCTTATGGCCTTAGTCACTGCCAAAAGGAAGCCACCTCCTTTGCAGGTGGTCTATAATATTTATAAAAAGATTAATTAAAAGGCTATGCCTTTAAAAGCCTTTTGGCTTGGTAACCACCACCTGCTTTGCAGGTAGTCTTTAACTCGGATATGCTCAATATCCACTGGAAGTTTGCCGTCGGCACTGTCGGACAGGAACAGAAGCCGATCACAGACGATCATACCGGTCATATTGCCAGGCTGGGTACAACTAGAACGTCTGC
>JAUVYC010000036.1 GCA_030603285.1 Spirochaetota bacterium | reverse complement strand
ATAGTGGCTCTGGAGAAGGGGGAGGATGAGCCTGCAGGGGAAGAGAATGAATGATCATACTGTACTGGTGAAGATGTCGGAGTATAGTGTTGTTAAAGATTCTAAGAGGCTTAAGACGACGCTTGGTTCCTGTGTTGGTATAATTCTTACTGATGGGAAGAAGAAGATAAGCGGGCTTGCGCATATTATGCTTCCTGAGCAGTTGAAGGTGGATTCTGCAGTTGGGAAATATGCTGACAGTGCGATTCCTGCGCTTGTCAAGAAGATGAAGGCAAAGGGGAGCAGGGAGGCTGATCTTGAGGCCTATGTCATAGGGGGTGCCAATATGTTTAGGTTCAGTAGTGATAAGAGTATAGTGAAGATAGGCGAGAAGAATGTTGAGGCCTCGAAGAGGATTCTTGGGGAGCTTGAGATTCCCATTATTCTTGAGGATACGGGAGGGGACTTTGGCAGGACGGTTATATTTGACAATGCCACACGCCAGGTTTCGATCAGGACATTAAATATGTTAGTACCTTTATAATCAAGAAAGTGGTTTGTCCGCATTAGTACCTTAATAACAATTTCCTTGCTTTTTTGGCACAAACTTTAGTTTGCAGGAAAATATTTTTATAATCAAGAAAGTGGCTTGTCCACTTTAGGAGAACCAGGAGAGTAACATTGAAAAGAGGACTACCATTGATAAGCATCCCGAGTCTGTCAGAGAAGACGTTTAATGGGTTTAGAGAGTTCATATACCAGAAAACAGGAATTAATATGCGGGAAAGCAAGAATGTGCTCGTTTCGAACAGACTGAGAAAGCGTGTTTTCGCACTCAATCTATCAAGTTATGAGGATTATTACTTGTATCTTACTGAGACGAAAGAGGGGAAAAAGGAGCTTCCTTACTTTATCGATGCCATAAGCACGAATGAGACCTATTTTTTCAGGGGAGACAACCAGTTTGATGTGTTGCAAAGAGTTATTTTACCGGAGTTATTCAAAAAAAAGTCTAAGCTTCGCGTTTGGAGCGCAGGGGCTTCTACAGGTGAAGAGCCATATTCCATCAGTATTATCATTCATGAAACTGCCAGGGGCAGATGGAGCGGTGATGTGGAAATTATTGCTACGGACATCAGCAATGAGGTAATTGAGAAGGCACGGGAGGGGGTTTACGGGGGACGTACACTGAGGTTTGTGCCTCGGGAAATAAGAGGGCGTTACTTTGAATCAGTTGGGAATGAATCGTATCGTGTCGGAGAAAAAGCAAGAAAAGGAATTAGCTTTCGAACTCACAACCTTCTGGTGGATAACCCTCCTGGAAAGTCTTTTGATATAATATTCTGCAGAAATGTCATGATCTATTTTGATAAACCCACACAGAGGCATCTTGTGGACGGGAATTTTGCGTCTTCTATTGCTCCTGATGGATATCTTTTTATCGGTCATGCAGAATCACTAATGGGTACGAGTAAAAAGTTCAGGTACGCACAGATTTTAAAGACACCTATATACACAAGGGTTAAAACCCGGCATGGAGAGGAGGAGTGATGGTTCGAGTGATGGTTGTAGATGACTCGCCGCTTGTGAGAAAGATTGCGACTGATATTCTGGAAAGTGATCCGGGGGTCTCGGTGGTGGCAACGGCTTCAAACGGGGAGTTTGCTTTAAGAAAGCTTGAGCGTGAAAAGCCGGATGTTATTACCATGGACATTGAGATGCCGGGTATGGGGGGGATAGCAACCATCAGGGAGATTATGGTAAATCAACCAACCCCGATCGTTGTGCTCAGTGCCCATGCGAGGAAGGGGGCTGAGCTTACCTTTCAGGCGCTGGATACCGGAGCATGCGACTTTGTTCCTAAACCTACCTATTCTCTCTCAGGGGGTATTACTGATATAGCTAAAGAGCTTATCGAAAAGGTGAAAAACGCGAGCAAGATTAGAGTTAAGAAGCTGGAAAAGGCAAGAGAACCTGAAGCGCAGGAATCTGAAGATGAAGATAAGTATAAAAGAAAAGTACCGAGATTTATAGGGTCATCAGGACATTACGATCTTATTGCTATCGGCACTTCAACAGGAGGTCCTGTGGCGTTAAGGAATGTACTGTGCCGCCTGCCGAAAGACTTTCCAGCAGGCATTGTAGTGGTTCAGCATATGCCTCCTGTTTTTACCCGTGCATTTGCAGACAGGCTCGACTCTCTGGGTAGTATATCCGTGAAGGAGGCCGAAGACCAGGACGTGATTATTGCTGGGAGAGCTTTGATTGCGCCGGGAGATTTTCATATGACTGTAACAAGGTTCAAAACTGACCCCAAAGTGCTTCTTAACAAAAGGGAGCAGGTTTCCGGGCACCGACCTTCCGTGGATGTTCTTATGAATTCTGTTGCACGGGAGTACGGGGAGCGCGCCATTGGGATTATTATGACCGGCATGGGACATGATGGCGCTGCAGGGATAAAGGAAATGCGCACATGTGGCGGGCATATTATTGCACAGGACATGGAATCATCAGTGATCTTCGGGATGAACGGCGAAGTTGTAAAAAGAGGTAATGCGGATGAGGTTGTTCATGTTGATAGTATAGCTGAGAGGATCATGAAACACGTTTGTGGGAAAAAATCGTACTAAAATCTATTAATAGGGGTGACCATCATGGGGCTTCAAAATTTATATAATATGGAAAACCTGAAAAATAAAAGTGCTGAGCTTGTATATGAACGGATTGAACGGCTGATTGAGGAGCGGGATGATTTTTGTAAATGCCCGATATGTATTCTCGATCTGGCGGCCTATACACTTAATCATGTAACACCACAATATTACACATCCCTATTAGGTGGTCTTCATCCAAATAGAGTTAAGCAAAAGCGGATTCAGGTTGAAATTGATCTTGCGATTGAGACAGGGGTGAAGCGGATCAACACACACCCCCACCATGATGAAGAAACTGTATCAGAAGAGGAATATTCAGATATTAACCACAAAGGCACAGAAGTATAACTGTATTACCGGATACAGAGAAATAAAATTTTAGTAAAATTATTAAAAACTTCTACATTTTACTTTTAAAGGTTTATTTTTTAAATAGTTTTATATAATATCTTAATTTCCGTGACTCCGTGGCTGAAAAGATATAAATTTTTTAAATAAAAATAAGGGAGGAGAGAGCTTTAAAAATATATTCACTGCCAAAAGGAAGCCACCTGCTTTGCAGGTGGTCTTTTACTGGCTTTATTTTCCGATAATAGAGATAATGTCGTGTTTGTAGAGACGTCAATAATGGCGTCTCTACCTTAATTATTTAAAAAAACAGGAATAAAAGGGAGAAGAAGAGGTGGAACACATTGTAGGCATAGATTTTGGGACTACGTACTCAGCTGTTGCACTCTTTGAAAATGGAAGAAATTTTACTATCTCAAACCAGCAGGGAGAGAGGATATTTCCATCTGCTGTATACATTGATGAGGGCAGGAAGGTGTATACAGGCCAGGCCGCAAAGAATGTATCGATACTTCACGTTGACAGAACGGTTATGTCGGTAAAGAGGCATCTGGGATCGAGAAAGCACTTCAGGATTAATGATCGTGATTTCTCTCCCGAGGAGATAACATCGTATATTTTCCGAGCTTTACAAAAAACTGCTGAAGAATATACCGGATATCCGGTGAAAAAAGCGGTAGTTACCGTTCCTGCGTATTATGATGACAGGAAAAGGCAGGCAACAAAGAGGGCGGCGAAACTTGCAGGATTGGAGGTAGTGCGGCTGATAAATGAACCAACGGCCGCTGCTTTATCCTGCGGGTTAAAGAAAGATGAGCCGGGAATTATACTGGTATACGATCTTGGAGGAGGGACGTTTGATGTATCAATTCTTCAGGCCGGGGGCGGTGTATTTCAGGTACTTGCAACACGGGGGGATACAAGGCTGGGCGGGGATGATTTTGATAAAAAGATCGCAGAAGTTCTTATAGAGCGCTTTTATGAGGAGACGAAGATTGATCTTCGAAAAGACCGTTTTGCTCTTCAAAAGGTGTATGAAGAGGCAGAGCGGGCAAAGATAGGGCTTTCAGAGAGGAAAATAGTTGAAATAGAGGTTCCTTTTATAGCTGCTGATGAGAAAGGGCTCTGTCATCTATCGACCCGTTTAACACGAATGGAGTTTGAAGAACTTATCATGGGATATATTGAAAAGACAATTCGTCTGACAAAGGGAGCGGTAAAGGACGCAGGGCTTAAACCGGCGGATATAGACAGGCTGATATTTGTTGGAGGATCTACCCGGATACCTGTTGTACGCACACTTCTTACTCAACTTTTTCACAGGGATGCAGAAGGCGGTGTTTCACCCGACGAGACGGTTGCTCTGGGAGCAGCAGTAGAAGGAGCAGTTCTCGCAGGCAGGCTAAGAGGATTCGCTCTGGTTGACGTAACGCCGCTGGGGCTTGGTGTAGAGAGTGAAGGTGATATGATGGTTACCATGGTGTCCAGAAATACTGTGCTTCCCGCCAGAGCACGAACAATATTTACAACAATAGCAGATGATCAGAAAAGCGCAATAATACATGTACTGCAGGGAGAAAGGCTGACAGCAACAGATAACATATCCCTGGGGGCTTTCCGGTTACAGGGGATTCGATCGGCACGGCGTGGTGAACCGAGAATAGAGGTAAGTTTTGAAATTGATGTAGAGGGGATAGTTCATGTTTCTGCGAAAGATCTTGATACCGGGAGCAGCCATTCAATATCCCTCGAGAAGACGAAGGAGCTTTCGCAGGATGAAGTCGGGAAGATCATTATGGAAGCAAGGGCCTCTGAAATGAACGACCTTCAGGCAGTCGGGCGAAAACATGTGAGAAAATAATGAGGAGATACCTTTACTGAACTGGAGATTGGAATGGAACATGAGCAGTGGAGGAGGAGTACAGCAGTATTAGGTTTAAAAGAGGATGTAAGCTTCAGTGAGATACAGGCTGCCTATCGTCGACTGGTGCTCAGGTATCATCCTGATGTGACTCACATGAAAGGTACATCTGCGCGGTTCAGGAAGATTGTTGAGGCCTATGGAACGATAGTGGATATGCTCCGTAAAACAGAGGTTCGTGCAGGGGAGAATTTAAGGGAGATATGCAGCGATCCAAAGGTTAAGAGAATGTCTCTGGATGAGTTCGGGAATAGGCTGAGATATTCTTCTTCACCCAGGGTGAGATCTGCAGCAGCTTTTGCCGCAGGGAAGCTTTTTGGGAAAAGCGGGAGGGGCATTCTTATTGAGGCGCTTAAGGATACTGATGAGGGTGTGCGGTTGATGGCCTGTGAGTCGCTAGCAGCCGTTGGACTAATAAGAGATATTTTTTGTTTTCTGCCACTTTTACGAAACAAGGATTCTCGTATACGGAAGGCTGTTTTTCGTTCTGTGTGGAGAATCTTGAAGCGGAAATGTATGAGTTTCCGTTTTTTAACATTACGATCAGATTACGAGACGTTGTCAAATGAAGAAGTATGAAAAGGTTAGAACCAAAAAGAGCTCAGGGCCAAAGAGTCAAATAAAGGATCTGAGACATATCCTGGAAGAGTATATTTCCGATGATGCCATAGGCGAGTTGATGCTCGCCAAGGCGGCTCTGGAAGATAAAAATGAACAACTGGATGAAAAGGATCGTCTTATACAGGAGCTGAGGTCAAAAGAAAAGGCTTTATGGTCGGAAATAGAGTTGCTGAATGAAAAATTAACACATTCTCACTCACAGCGTGAGAAAGAGTATAAAGAAGCCGCACAGGAAGGCGCAGATAAGGTGATAAAAGATATTGTTTCAATTCTTGCAGACTATGAGAATGTTGATGCAACAACGGGTGAAAAAGAGCGGGGTGATGATGCACGGCTGATTGGAAGACTGATAAGGATTTTAAATGAGTGCTATGGGTTAGAAGTAATTGACGGTTCTCCGGATAAAGTTGATCCTGAAATTCACCAGGTTATTGAAGCAGAGGATGCCACGGGTGAAAAATCTTCGATTATTTTACTTTCAAAGGGATACAGAATAGGAAAAAAAATCCTCAGGCCTGCGCGGGTAAAAGTGATCCGCGGCAAATTCTCGCATCATCAAGAAGGAATATCAGAGACCGGCCGGTAAGTTGTTCCTTTAAAAAATACTCAAGTATCACTCCTGATACTCAAGTATCACTCCTGACACGAGGGGGGAAGTAATGTCGAATGATAATTCCACACAACCATCAATTCAAAACCAGGAGGAAGAAAGGAATCTTGGAGAAGGATCCATTCTCACCATCCACAGGGTTCTGGAGTCGTTCTGTGATAAATCATCGGTGCCTGATCTCCTGCATAAAGATCTGTTCGATTCAAGGCAGGGCATTGTTACCTCTGCCCTTTCTGCTCTTGGGAAGATTGGAAATCAGAGCAGTCTCAAGCATATAGTGAAACTTTTTACCCACAGTGATGAATCGATCCAGGGTGCTGCTGTACACGCAGCAGGAGAGATTGGAAATAAAAGTATTTATAACACTCTCCTGATGCTGTTCAAGACAACACAAAATGAAGAGCTTCGATGTGAGATTCTTCAAAGTCTTTTAAAAATATCTCCCCGGGAACAGGAAGTAGTAATTCTGGTTCGGGAATATGCGAGGTCACAGATTGTTAGCCCGGCTACCCGCGCTTTTACCACCGGGCTTCTGCTGAAACTGGATGGTGTTCAAGCTGTTAAGGAGATACTCTCCGATGCATCGGAAGAAGTGATTGATGAGGTATATAGAACAGCAGAAAACAGGAACGAATTAGCTGCTCCTCTGATCAGCCACGGTATTGCCATGTATCATCGGATGTCTCAAAAAAACAAAATCTTACTTGTTTCTATAGCATCGCCGTTTACAAAAGGAGACTCTGACCGGGTTTTATCAGACGCTCTGAATGACCCTGATCCTGAGGTTCGCCGTGCACTGTACCAGGTTATCGGCATTGATCCTGAGCAAATAGTGAAATTCGACGCCATCGTACGATTTTTTTCTGAGCGCACAGAAAATGACCCCACGCTGGAAGAAGACGTTTACGGGGCGATGACAAGAATGGAGGAGTGCCTGAACCTCAGAGGTGGAAGGAGGGTTATGCCCTTAAAAGGGGAGATAATTTCACAAATCAAGAACCTCTTTACACAGATGAGCGCTACTGACCATCGTATAACCAGCGATTCTCATGAGCTTGGATGGCTTATTACACGGTCAAAGGAGTATCTGGAGTATTATGCAGATGAGGAATTTAAAAATGGATTGGTGCGGTATTTAAAGGGAAGCGGCAACTATACGGAGCAGAGCCTGCTGCGGAGCCTGAAAAATTCTGCCGTAAAAGTGGAAGTCCGTCATTTTGAAGGGTATAATGCCCTGACAGAACTCATTAAGAACCCAAAACGCCACGGGATAGCACTTGTGGCAAGAGAGCTTGTAATAGCCAGGCTCGGGAAAAAGAAAATTATGTACCGCCTGATTCGAAACCTTCGTCTTTCACGCATTTTTCAGTTAGCGGGAGATGAAGCATCTTTCAGTACGATATATGACTGGGCAAAAGGAGCAAAGCTGTACCGTCTTGCTGATGCGGCCCTCTATGCTCTTGCAAAGGTGGATAAAAAAGGAACAACTTCAGCAAGCACGGCATGCATTACCCCTCCGGTTGCAAGTAAGATTCTTGCAATAGGTTCTATACACATGTTGAACAGTATGGATTGGGTAATAATGGAACCAGCAGTGAACAAGCTTATTCTTGATACTGATGATCAGCATATCCTGTTAAACCTGGTTGATGCGCTTTCGGCTATGGACCGCCACCCTGGGGGGAATATAATCAAGTCGCTGTTGACAAAACTTCGTCTTGGTAATAATCATGAGATTCTTTCCAGGATTGCAGTTCTCCTCGGGGGAAAAGCAGATTTTAATATATTTGATTCGCTAAAGGAGATTTTCACGGCTGCTGAAGAGTGGAAACGGGGCCTCGTATTACTGGTTATTGAGCGGATGATCGCTGAAAATAAAATTACCAACCTGGAGGGGTTAAGTGAATTCTTATACGGTATTCTCCGCGGCGGAGGTGATAAAAATCTGTATCAGGCAGCCATCCTGCTGTGGAAGATGGGAGATGAATACGCTTTGAAGATACTGGAAGATCTGATCAAAAAGGGGAGTATCGAGGAGAAGGTTGATATAGTGAGGGGATTGAAAGAGGCGTTAAAACCCGAAATTATCCATCTTTTTGTTCCATTATTTTATGAAGATAGTAACCTTCTTCAGGAAGCACTTCAGGAAACACTTTTAAGTGCGGGGGAAGATGAGACGAAGAAAAAGATCCTTGATATAGTAAGGAAGGGCATGGAGGCAGCGCCCTCAGGAATGGAGGAGTATGCAGAAGAAGAGAGGGAAGTCACTGCTGATTTTCAAGAGGAAAGGAAAGCGTACAGGTTCGAAAGGGAGCACATTCAGAAGCTGGCAGTTTTTTTTACCGACATCCAGGGGTATTCGAAAAAAGCACAGGAATTATCCTCCTTGGAGCTGACATCGTTAATTCAGGAATACGAAGGCATTCTTTTGCCTGTGGTTACCAGTCACCACGGAAGCCTGATCAAGAAGATGGGTGACGGGCATCTGTTGGTTTTTCAGAAACCCTTGAATGCAGTTCTTGCCGGGGTTCGCGTACAGAAGTCTCTGCAGAGGTTTAACAGCTATAGAGAGGAAAAAAAACGGGTTATTATCAGGGTTGGTATTCACTGGGGTGATGTTGCGAGGAGGGAAGGTGATGTATTTGGAAATAATGTAAATATTGCCTCCCGGCTCGAAAGCTCGGCGAAAGGTGGGTCAATCCTAATCTCTAATGCGCTTCAGGAAGATGTGAAGGACTACATTCACAGCCGTGAGATAGGGTTAATTAATGTAAAGGGGATAAAAGAACCAATCAACGTGTATGAACCATATGAGATTGCTATCGACCTTCCTGAGGAGCTGGATCCCTTAAAAAAGGGGGGACATAAATCTACTCTCATTAAAGAAGAGAAGCCTGGAGGACTTCGGGAGGATGATGCCAGTGCTCGGATTGTAAGTATGAATCAAGAGATTATTCGTTACTTTACAGAAACGATTTCTTCCATCAACAGTGTCCTGAAAAGGGTGGAAGCGGGTAAGGCAGAGCTGGGAGAGGTCCGAAAGGAGCTAGCACGCAGATGGAATGGGCTAAAGAGCAAATTCGGAAAGGAAGCTGGTGCCGGAGTGTAAATAATTTTATACAATATTTAAATCTCTGTAGCTGAATAGATACAAAAAAATGAGACAAGGATAATGGAGTAATGGCTGTGTATATGGAAAACAGTGGTGAAAAAATGGTTAAACGGTGGCTGAGCAGTATAGGAGGTGATCCGGATTTGGAAAGGGTTGTTCTGGATGGGATAAAGAGTCTTCCGGAAAGACTGGATAACCTTGAAAAAGCTATTGAAAAAAATATCCGGAAGCATATAAAGTTTATCGCACATAGTATGAAGGGGGGGTTCGGCATCATTGGTGCAACTGAAGTGTATAAGTTGTGCGTAGGAATAGATGAGGAAGTGAAAAAGGAAAATTACAATATTAACATAGTAAAAGGTCTATTTGCTGAGTTGAGAGATCTGGTGAATTGCATACCAGATAAATATTTGGAAAAAACCGGGACAAATTTAAATGAGGAAAATCGCTCTTCTTCCCTACCATACAACACAAGAAAAACTGTAGTTTTGGGTAAAACCATGAGGGAAAGATTGGCTAAAATAATTGCAGATTTAAAGAAAAATTTTCTTGGTTTCAATCAAAAACAGATAATTGAGATTGCAGACTCACTGAGGTATATATCATCTGATCTGAATATGGATGGCATCAAAGATGAACTATATACTGCTGCAAAGAATTTTGATGATGAAGCTTTAAAAAGAATAGTGATAGAATTAGAAAGATTATAACTATTCAGAATATCTGCTATAATAAACATCTTGTGGATATAGTTTACCTCTCAAAATATTCAAAATCCTGATGACCTTTATTTTCTAAAATTTACCAGAAAGATTGGAAAACTACTGTATATATGTATTACAATATAGTTAGTGTGTGGATGATTAAATTGCATTTACTAATATTTGAGCCTTAAAATAATGGGGATGTCAGAATGAGCAAGAATAAAAGCAGGGTTTTAATTGTTGATGATAACAGGGAAAGCAGGAAACTGCTTGCATCTATCATTAGTAAATACACCGAGCACGAAGTGCTGCTTGCAAATAGCGGAGAGGTTGTTCTTAATGTTATTGAAAAATACCAGCCCGATGCTGTACTGCTTGATATCATGATGCCCGGCATAGATGGGTATGAAATTACAAGAATATTGAAAAGTAATCCAAAAACAAAAGAAATCCCCATAATTTTTATTACTGCCTTGAACAGCATTGAAGATAAAGTAAAAGGATTTGAAATAGGCGGAGTTGACTACATATTAAAACCGTTTAATACAAACGACCTTCTTGCCCGTTTAAATACCCATATCCAGCTTAAAGGAGCAAAGGATGAGCTAAAAAAGAAAAATGAACTTCTCACAGATAGAGAAACACATCTTGTCCATCTTATTGAAGAAAAAACCAGGGAACTAAAAGAACAATTATATACAGATTCTCTTACAAAGCTTCCGAATAGAATGAAATTGAAAGAAGATATAGAGGGTGCTCTCTATCCCACTTTGATTTTAATCAATATTGATAATTTCAGGGAAATTAATAGTTTTTTCGGCAATAAAATCGGTGATTTTATCATATTTGAACTGGGGAATAGATTAAAAACAGTGATAAATGGAGCAGTCGGGAAACTGTATAAACTTCATGCTGATGAGTATGCTGTATTGATTCCTGAAAAAATAGAAAAGAATTCATTCAAACAACTATTGAACTTTCTTCATGATGCGGGAGAGGAGAAACCTTATGTTTACTACTGGCAGAAAATCAGAGTGGACATTACTCTTGGAGTGTCAAATGATAAGAATGATATTTTTGAAAAAGCTGATATGGCGCTGAAATATGCTAAAAGAAAAAGAATGATTTATTTCTCTTATGATGAGTCCATGAGAATCATAAAAGAGTATGAAAGCAATCTACAATGGGCAAGGATCATAAGAGAGGCAATAGAAGAAGAGAGAATAATTTCTTATTTTCAACCTATTATCAATAATAAAAATAAATCAATAGAAAAATACGAAGCCCTTGTACGGTTAATTGATGAATCAGGAAACATTATTTCTCCGTCCTTCTTCCTTGATGTAGCAAAAAAATCAAGACAGTATGCTTTAATCACGAAAGCGGTAGTACAGAAATCTTTTTCCAGATTTAAGGACAGTCAATTTGAACTTTCCATCAATTTATCAGTTGAAGACATCCTGAATAAAGACACTGTAGAATTATTAAAATCCAGTATTAAAGAGTATAATTTAGGGGGAAGGCTGGTATTTGAAATACTGGAATCAGAAGGAATCGAAAGCTATGACGAAGTTTTGCATTTTATAAATCAGATGAAATCCCTTGGTTGCAAAATCGCAATTGATGACTTTGGGTCAGGGTATTCCAATTTTGAATATATTCTGAGGCTGGCGGTAAATTACATCAAGATAGATGCTTCACTTATTAAGAATGTTGATAAGGATAAAGATGCTCAAATTATTGTGGCAACTATCGTGGGGTTCAGTAAGAAATTGGGTATACAAACTATTGCTGAATCTGTGCATTCAAAAAAGGTATATGAAAAAGTTGGAGAATTAGGGGTGGATTATTCACAGGGATTTCATTTAGGTGAACCGAATGCTGACATTTCTGTAAGCTCTACTTTAACGGCATAATCGGCGTGAATGACCTCGCATGTGTTTTTCTTGACAGGAAGCAAATTTGTGTTTACCATTTTGGTGATCCTGGGACACAAAGTGAGCGGTTCAAGGAAATGGATAAGGAAAAAAGAAAAAAGACAAGGGTCAAGTTTAAGACACAGGCGGTCATAAAGACGGATAAGTCAGATATCCTGGCAGAATCAAGATCCGAAAACATCAGTATGAAGGGGATTTTAGTTCATACGAAAAAAATGATTCCTGTGGGGACATCATGCGATATAGAGATTATATTGACAGGTGTGTCAAGCAAGCTTTCTCTCTCTATAAAGGGTGTGATAGCACGGCAGGATGAACAGGGTCTGGGCCTTGAGTTCAAATCCGTAGATATTGACAGCTACTTTCATCTTCGAAATATTGTTATGTACAATGCGTCCAATCCAAAAGAACTGGAGAAGGAAACATGGTCTCTCAAATAACCCTACTCAAAGGTACTAAACAAGGCTATGATGGAGGGAAATTAAGTCGTTAGAGAGAAGAAAAGTGTTGAAGGCGAGGTATACTACTGCTGCTCTATGTTAATCTCGACCCTACGGTTGAGGCGCTGCATATCCGTGTCTTCTGTTACCGATTGTTTTCCTCCGAGGCCTTCTATACGAGGTTTTTTCTCAGGATTCCAGCCGCATTGCCGCAGGTAGTTGTATACGCGTTGAGCCCTGATAACGGAAAGTATATATCTTCCCTGCTCGGTTCCGAATAGTGCACAATGCCCTGAAATTGTAACATTGCTGTCAGGGATTTTATTAAGAGATATAAGTATTCGATCCAGCTCCTGCTGTGCTTCCGGTATGAGGACAGCCCTGCGGGGCTCAAAATATACTACTTCCTTTTCAAATGTCCACTGTGGCTGAAAATACTCCTTCTCGTACCTTTCGGTATCTTCTTTGGCCTGTTCTGCCAGGACAGCAGTTTCTATTTTCTTTTCCTTCTGTTCAGCAAGTTCTTTCACATCGGGTTCTTTCACCTCTTTTTTATAACTGATAACTCCGGAAGGCTCTAACTTTTCTTTTTCCCGGACCATCTGTTCGCTGGTTTCTTTCACTTCCTCTTTATAACTGATAACTCCGGAAGGCTCCCTCTTTTCTTTTTCCCGAACTATCGCTTCAGCAGGTTCACTCAACTTTTTTTGCCTGTCGGTCAACTTTTTTGAAAATATAATCTTCTCTTTCTTTACCCTTTCCTTTGTTTCATAACTTTTTCTGGGCTCTTTTTTCGATATTGTCAGCATGTCAGAAGCTGTCGGTTTCTCAAATGCAGGCACAGGAGTCTTTCTCAAAAAATCTGTTTCTTTCAATAAAAGGAAAATCCCCAGGAAACCCACAATTACCGCGGCAGGAATAAAAATCAAGGCTCTTTTTTTTCCCGCTGTATATTTTTTTATATTGATAGAGGTTTGTGTATATGTTCTGCCATTTAGAATTACCTTGAAGGAAAGCTCACTTTTTCCGTTAAATTCACCAAGCAGGTAAATAACAGGCTCCCCGGCTTTTTCATGCGGC
>JAUVYC010000227.1 GCA_030603285.1 Spirochaetota bacterium | reverse complement strand
AAGTGATAAATGAATATACATATATTGAACAATATATGAAGTAATAAATATGATTTTTTGTTATGAATAAAAGATATTAATTTGTAAATGAAATACATATTCTAACCTGCCATTGTCTTTATGGTTAAAATGATAATTCATAAATTAAAATAAACTGGGGGATTTTGTGAGAAACATCATTTTACAATACTCAAAAGATATGTGTGCCGGAAGGCTCGCACGCGGTTTTGATCATTGCAACAGGGTATACCATCTCGCAAAACATCTACAGGACGATTATGATGATGAGGTGCTTTATGCTGCAACGTATCTTCATGATATCATCTTATCTGAGCCCCACCAACTGCAGTCCGCTGAGAAAGCTGAAGCTGTTTTACATGAAGTCGGCTTTAAACCGGGTAAAATTAAACTCGTCAAAGAGGCAATTCTAAACCACATTCCGGAGGGGAATCCATCATTTAAAGAGGCAAAAATGCTCCATGACGCAGATATACTCGATTCACTCGGTATGGTTGGAATTACACGGCTTGCAATCGGTGCATTTTTCCGGAAAGGAGTAAAATCAATCAGCAGTATCGTGGGCCTTATAGCAGAATATAAAGAGAGAGTAGAGGGCCGCCTGTTTCTTGAAAAAAGCAAAGAGCTGGCAAAAGAGAAGATCGCCTTCATGGAAAAAGCCCTGAAGCAGCTGGCAAAAGAGGTATCCATCGTTGATGTAGAGTAAAAAACCACCTGCCGAGCAGGTGGCTTACTTTTGGCAGTGTTTTAGTACCTTAATACTTATAATCAAGAATGTGGTTAAACCACATTAGGGCATCGTATTCGAAATAATCTCACCAAGTGACTTTCCTGCTTCAGTAAGAACATTAATTCCTGCAAGCAGTTTAGAATTCCCGGTAGCACTCCTGCTGATCTGCCATGTCCGTAAAACTTCGCCTGTTTCTTTGTCAATGAGAGTTGCAGATGCGGACGCCCTGGCAGTATGAAAACCGGAGACTATATCATAGCTTAATATCCTTACATAACCGAAAACGATCCGCTTCACTCCTTTTCCTGCACTGCTTACGAGCTTGTTCCATATTTCTTCATCAGATTTTTCATAGAGATTGACCGGATTTATATCAAGTACTTTTATTGAGAACCTTTTCTCATACAGAGTTTCATATACAGTTGGTGCTGTAACAGGTTTTGGAAGAAGTTCCTCATCCTTATCAAATTGGATAAAGTAAATTCCTGTCCTGATTTCCCGTGCCAATGTATCTGAACGAAAAATAAAAGCAACCTTTTTTGTCTGCTGTATGTCTTTGAATGTTTTCATCCTGTCCTGTAATTCAGGCGGCACTGATTTTAACTGCTTTATAAACGGGCCGAAATCAATCTTTGCTTCTACCGTATTGGTATCACTTACCTCATACACCATGTCCACCTCAAACTCCGTAAATCCCGTGCTGTCCGTTACACTATTGTATACCTGGTATTTATAGCCTGCCCAGTTTGTTTTCGGGATTTTGTAAGAAAATCTTACAGGGATATTCGGTATCGGGACCTCCCTTTCTCCTTCCAGATAATACACTTTAAGCCGCAGCGGATTTTCAAGAGCATTTCCAACATACCCGACCTGGTCTTCACCGAATTTTTGCATTCGTACCTTTACAAGAAGTTCACTTGCCCTGTTCATGTTCCGGTCAAAAAACACCTGGCCCTCTTCAATCCTCAATGCCGAAACACTTGCATTCAAATGGGCGATAACCGCATCCGACAGCATCTGTTTTTGCGTCAGATCAGAGGCTTTCTCTTCCAGTTTTTTTATCTCACCGTACTTGAGCGCAAGGATTGCGTTGAGCCTTTCCTGTTCTTCTTTTATTTCATTCTTGCTGTACTTTACAAGCACCCATACACGAAAAATTATGCCCCCGTCAGGTTTACGATGCTTTTCATAATAGATTTCTTTAACCTCGGCATCCTGAATCTTTGCCCTGCCTTCTGTAAATAGTTCAGCTGAAATTGTTGCCTGGTATTGTTCAGCAAAATATTTTTCCTCAATGGTGGAAAATGAGGTCACTGTAACACCTATCACCCCTACAACCTGGGATATTGCATCACTTAATGCTGACTTTTTCCCTGAATCAAAGTTCTCTGAATCTCCACCCGTGCCGACGAAATAAAAGTATTCCTTTTCTTCAGGAATATCCGTTATCCATGAAGGCACTTTGCTGCTGGAAGCGTAGATCAACCCTGCTTGTTTCTCTTCTTTTCTTGTCTTCCTTGTCGCACACCCTGAAAAGACAAATGCCGTAAGAACAGCAACAGCAGCAACAATAAAAGAAAGGATTATAAATTGCCGTTTCATTTACGTTTCATCTCCGCTCTTCATATTTGCAATCAGTTTGCTGAGCTCTTCTCTTTCCTTTTCATTGTCTGTATTTTCCAATACGTCCTGCCATGCTTTATCCCTGGAATTGGCATAGTTCTCATAGGGCATCTTTGCCCTTTTGACGACTCTGTAGAAATATTCAACTTCCTTCTTTGTTTTAAATCTCTGAACTTTCTCCCAATAAGTATCCGTTACAACCAGTCCTATCACAGGAACATTTATGGCAACGGTTTCAATATAACTCTCAAATGTTTGTGAAAAAGTTTGATCTGTTCCTGTAAGAGCCTCCCGGAACTGGGAATCTACAAGTGTTTTGATACCTTCAGCCACCCTCTTCTTTAAATCTCCTTCAGCAATCCTTTCAGCAGCCCTTCGATCTTTATGCTGTATATCAGTTAACACTACCACAAACTTTTGCCTTTTTTCTTTCACAACCTGAAATTCCTCGTCATATACCCATTTCGGCATTTTTTCATCACTTCTTTCAATAACGACCTCTTCCCCTGCCTTCCCCCTTTTTACCGGTTCAACTTTTGTAAGGGTTTTTTTTGCACAGGATGCAAGATAAAAAAGAGAAGAAAGAAAAATCATTACTGCTGTGATTTTTATAATTGTCATTCTCTTCATAAAAATATCCCTCCTTCTATTTTGTTTCGGAAATAAGAAATTTATTATTATGTTATAATGTATTGGCGGATTTTAAATCCCCCCCTTAAAATACCTGGCTTGATTCATTTCGGGCAGGTTTGAAACCTGCCCCTGCGTGGTGTCCTATCTTTACTCTTCAATACCGAAGACTACAGCATTGCCGCGGGAAATGAGCACATTAAAATTCGCAAATCCATCCTCACTTTGAATATCACTTATAATATCATCTATGAGCTCTCCCTTTCGCCCCATATAGTAAACATAATATTTTGCCTGCCCCTCTGCAGCAGAAACCTCCTTTAAGCTTCTGAAATTACCCGAGCCCCTTACGATATCAGTAAAAACTTTCAGCATCTTATAACTGGGAATTCCCTGTACCAAAACTTCATACCGTATCCCTTTTTCAAAGGCTTTCAGCATATAGTTCCTTGAGAGGTTTACTACCGACTCAATCGCCTTCTCAACAGCAACTTCAACACCCTTTCTTTTTGCAGCGTCCATCCCGCTGGCAAGCCCGAGTTTTCCTGAATAACCTGTTTCAGTACCCAGTCCTCTGCCTGTTGCGCTTTCAAATGCCTTCAGGTCTATTGAGGCGGATGCAAAATAGATATCTCCTTCTTTTCCTGCATCTTCAACAATTCCGTCCACAACCATATAGATATCCGCATTTAAAGCCTGTGCTATAAGCTGTACCACACTCACAGTGCCTGCTGTCTCCTCATAAAGCCTGAAATACTCATCTTTAACTTCGTTAATCCTCTGGAGGTCCACGTATTCATACTCTTTGTTTGCAAAATAATTATTCACCCTGTTCACGGCAAGACGGGCATACTCATCAGAAATCTTTATCTTTTCCGGTTCAAAATAGACAAGGTAGGTCAGATTATCAAGTGCTTCATTAATAACATCAGCATAGGGGGACTCAGCATAATCCTTTTCCACCTTCTTTTCGGGAATCTCTATACCCAGTGTATTTATGCTTTCCTCTACCTTGCTTTTATTAAACGTGGCCCGGACATACACTATGGTATCTTTGCCTGATTTCACTTTATCAGTAACCTGACGGTTTAATATAAAGCTTTCGCTTATACCGTACATATAGCTCTTCAATTTGTCCCTGTTTGCTTCCTCAAGCTCAGGGCCGATGATCCGGACAACAACCTTGGTCAGTGCATCTCTGAAGGCTAAATCCAGCGCATCATCAAACTTTTTCGACTTTCCCACACCATTCTCTACAACCTGTTCTGGCCCGACCTTTTCTTCCACTTTCACAGTCTTCCTGGCACATCCGGAAACCACAAGGGTTAAAATAACAAATAACATTATAAAATAAAAGATACTTTTCTTATTCATTGTGAGGCTCCCTTCTTCTTGTTTATTTTAAATTTTAATTTCACCCTCACCCTGACCCCCCTTATTGGGGGTTGCTCCTCCTTCATGGGGGAGGGTTTATGTTATTTTATCAAACTATTGCTAATATAGCACACTTCCGCAATTTGACATGTATAAACCATAATTCACATTATATAAAAAGTGAAGTGCAATCTATTTCAGAACCATAAAGCAAATGACAGATTAATCTCGTATCCTGATATATTTACCTTTTTCATACCGCCTTCAAGCTCATAAATATTTTTGCTGTCACTCCCTATTGTCACCGATTCCATTGTGCTGCCTGAGGTCTCCTCTATATGAATTTTCCAATGTGTTATAGGGGTATAGAGCCTGTAATTTAC
>JAUVYC010000275.1 GCA_030603285.1 Spirochaetota bacterium | reverse complement strand
CGCCAACTCCAGGAACTGGAGTCAACCCCCCATTCTATGCGGTTAAAACAATTTGTGAGAAATGTGGGTTAAAGGAGTAAGGTTATCCTCCTGTCGGGTAGAATTGATTAAAGTTATCGACAATTTTGGAATTATTCATTTCATGTATATACCAGTCATTAAACAGGTTGTTCCACTTTAAGTTCCTGTAAATATTTGTAATGTAATCTTTGGATTTTTCGTACTCTGCCTGGTCAAACTGTTTTTCATCGATAACTTTAAAGATAATTTCGCCATCCTGTGTCTTGATTGGCCCACCAACTTGCTCCATTCCGGTTTTAAAGACAAGCTCAATAAGATACTCATTATTCATGAGCTCAAAAAGCGGGATGTTTTTCTCTTCATTCAATATATACTGTCCTTGTATGGTTATATAATCGGTTTTTGTTGCTTTAAGGCCCTGTTTTTTAATAATAGCATTAAAACCAGCCGGATTTACACTGGCCTCTCCGAGGATATCTTTACTTGTAGAAGCTACATTTTTTTCAACTTCATCTTTGTGCTCACTTATATATTCCTGTTTAATTCTATACAGAGCTTCATTAAAAGATTCAACCTTTACATTATCCAGGGCTTTAATTACATGATACCCGAATGGGCTTTTCACTATAGGGCTAATTTCACCTTTCTGCAGTTTGAAAGCGGCTTCGGAAAATTCCGGGACCATATCCTTTCTGTAAAACCAGCCCAGATCTCCCCCCTTATCCTTTGTTGTATCCTCGGATGATTGCCTGGCAATTTCTTCAAACTTTTCAGGATTGGACGCGACCTCTTTCAAGATATCTTCTGCCAGTTTCTCGTCGTTTTTAATGAGGATGTGTGCAGCATGTACTTTTTCAAAAAGTTTGGAGTTTTCATTGTAAAAACTTCGAAGCACTTCATCAGGAATATCATCATAGCGTAAAAAGACATATTGAATCTTTTTTCCGTAATCCATAAATTGAAAAAATGATTTTAATTCTAATTCAGAAATCCCCGGGGAACCAAAGTGTTCATCAATGAAAACATTGATAATAAGCTGCTCTTTTTCACTTTCGAAGATATTCTGTTTATCTGATTCAGGAGTTTTGTTATATCGTTCTTCATCGAAACTTTTCTCCGGGCTGGCGTAATATCCCTTCTTTATAATTGATGCAAGCACAGCTTCTTTATTTACAGTTATGCCTTCCTTTTCAGCGTATTGAAGGATCAGTGTTCGCTGTATGACCGTATCAAGAGCCTTTCTTAAAAGTTCGCGGTTTTTCTCTTCTGTCATTTCCGCATTTTCACCCTCCTGTCTTTCTTCCTCCTGGAACTCCCTGTATAAGTTGGCAAAAAGTGAATCACTTGATATTGATATAGGCACTCTGTTTACAACAGCAATATTTGCAGCTTTCCCTCGCTGTGGGGTGTTTCTGAAAGCAAAACTTCCTATAAATGCGACAGCGACAAACCCTACGATAATTGACACAATTATTTTTTTAAAATGGGATTTCTTTTTCGTCAAAGCCATTTGTAACCCTCTTGTTCCGGTTGATAAAGTTGATAAAATAAGCTAACATTCAATATATCCTCTGTCAATGAAAAAGTAAAGGGTACCTTAAATGGATAATCAAGAATGTGGCTTGCCCACATCAGGGTGCCATCGCTGTAAAAGCGGCAAAATATAACATAAGTATTGAGAATATTTGAGTTTAATATTATTCTATCATATAGTATGTATCAAGTACCTTAATCCTGATTTTCTTGCCCAAAAGGCACAAACTTTAGTTTGCAAGAAAATATCTTTATAATCAAGAATGTGGCTTGTCCACATTAGGGAGAGAGTCATGAAGAGTATTGCAATCATAGGTGCGCAATGGGGAGATGAAGGAAAGGGAAAGTTTGTGCACCTATTATCAGGAAAAGCAGATGTCATCTGCAGGTACCAGGGAGGGAATAATGCAGGACACACAGTTGTTACTGGCGGGAAAAAATATGTTTTCCACCTGATACCATCAGGTATATTGAAAGAGGATAAGGTCTGTATCATCGGAAATGGAGTTGTGGTAAATCCGTATGCACTTCAGGAAGAACTTGATATGCTGAAAGGCGCAGGAATAGACCCCGATTCAAGACTGTTCGTATCAGACAGGGCACATCTTATCATGCCTTATCATATTGAGCTTGATGCTGCCAGCGAAGAGGCTGCTGGTGTAGGAACGACCAGAAGAGGTGTCGGGCCGGCGTATTCGTTTAAATATGCCCGTATGGGCATCCGAACGTGTGATTTAACAGAAAAAGATTATCTTGATAGAGTGGTAACACTTGCGCTTGATGAAGTAAATGCCATACTGGTGAAACGCTTTAACAGAAAGCCTGTTTTGAAATCAGATGTAATGCAGAAAATCCCGGAATACCTCGATATTTTGAATCCCTGTACTGTGAATACGTCAAAGTTGCTTAATGAATATATCCGTCAGGGCAAGAGGATAATTTATGAAGGTGCCCAGGGAGTCCTTCTGGATGTTGATTTCGGCTCTTATCCCTATATTACTTCTTCCAGCCCTGCTCCAGGAGGGATCCTGACCGGCCTTGGCGTGGGCCCAAAATCTGTTGGACAGGTCCTGGGTATAGTAAAAGCGTATACAACACGTGTCGGCAGCGGCCCCTTCCCAACGGAGTTGAAGAATGAAGTGGGTGAACTGATACGAAAGCGGGGAGTTGAGTTTGGGGCTTCAACCGGGAGACCCAGAAGATGCGGCTGGTTTGATGCTGTATCGGTAAGGCATTCGCTCATGGTCTCAGGTACCGATACGCTTGCTATGACAAAGTTTGATGTACTTGATAATTTTGATATGATCAGGGTCTGTACACAATATGAAATTGATGGAAAAAAGACATCCGACTTTCCTTCAAATGCTGCGGTTCTTGAAAGGGTCGTCCCTGTATATGAAGAGTTTGAAGGTTGGGATAAGAGCTCAGGAATAAGAGATTATAATAAACTTCCTGATGCTGCGAAAGATTACATACGCACGCTTGAGGAGATGCTCGGTATTGAAATAGTTATGCTTTCTACCGGTGCTGATGAAGAGGATACAATAGTCAGGGGAAAGCTCGTCCTTGACTGATCTTAATCAATGAAAGCGGTTTGAATCAATTTTTAGTGGGGTGCAGGTATGATATCGATGAATGAAGCTCTGAAGATTATTATCGAGAACATTGAGCCCCTTGATGCTGTAGAAACCGGAATAGATTCTGCATATAATAAAGTGCTTGCAGAGGATATAAAATCTGATATTGATATACCTCCGTTTAATAAATCTGCAATGGACGGGTATGCGGTGCGGTCTTCAGATCTCGATACTGTGCCTGTCGCCTTAAAGGTTATCGACGTCATCCCGTCCGGCTGCATTTCTACTAAAAAAATTCAGGATAGAGCATGTATAAAAATCATGACAGGGGCCCCAATGCCTTCAGGAGCTGATTCGGTTATTATCATTGAGGATACGGAAAAAATTGCTGACGGCAGAGTGCTTTTCTCAAAG
>JAUVYC010000254.1 GCA_030603285.1 Spirochaetota bacterium | reverse complement strand
AAAAAAGATATAAAAAGAGCCCTTCTCTTTATTTTACCCACATATATCATTCTTTTCACATTTATTATAGTTCCAATTTTTTTTGCATTTTACCTGAGTTTCAATAAGTGGAATTTACTCAGTAGCATGAAATATGTCGGGATTACAAATTATAAAAAACTCTTTCACATGGAAGAGTTCTGGGACGCACTGATTAATACATTTTACTATTCATTTGTTACCGTCCCGTTAGGCATTTGTCTCTCCCTCGTTATTGCTCTTCTGTTGAACACAGAAATCAAGGGCCTTATTTTCTATAGAACTGCTTATTTTATGCCTGTAATGACATCTGTTGTTGCAAGTGCATTTATATGGCAGTGGATTTTCCAATCGCAAAACGGAATCCTGAATCATCTCTTCGGGCTGATAGGGCTTAGACCCCTATCCTGGCTAAACGAGCCAAAAGGTATTTTTATGGTTATTTTCGAATCAGCCGGAATATCAATTCCCAGGTGGTTTGGCGGACCCAGCATCACTCTTGTTGCAATAAGCATAATGAGTATATGGAAAAATACTGGATATTACATGATTATTTTTCTTGCCGGCTTACAGAACATACCAAAAACCCTCTATGAAGCGGCTGAGATAGACGGTGCAGGTCCGATAAAGCGTTTTTTCTCGATTACACTTCCGATTTTAAGCCCAACAACCTATTTTGTATTGATCATGGCAGTCATTTTTTCATTCCAGGTTTTCGAACAGGTAGCAGTAACAACACGGGGAGGCCCGCTGAACTCGTCTCTTGTCCTGGTATACTTTATTTATGAAAGGGCATTTAAATTCCTCGAAGTTGGATTTGCTTCATCGGCTGCATTTATTCTTTTTGCAATTGTTATTTTTCTCACATATTTTCAGGTTAAACTCCTCGGAAGGAGGGTGCATTATTGAAAAGACATACATTGGAAACCTATGTAAAGCATACTATTCTACATATTATTCTGATCTCTGGCGCTGTTATTATGATATTTCCCTTTATATGGGGCATATCCACCTCATTTAAAGATATGAGAGAGGTTCTTGCAAACCCATTCAGTCTCATTCCGAAGAGTTTTACCTTTATAAACTATAGAAATGTTGCAAAATCTATCCCAATTATCCGGTTTTTTATAAACAGCCTTATTGTATCTGTCACTATTACTGTAAGCCAGTTGTTCACCTGCTCATTATCCGCTTATGCATTTTCACGCCTGAAATTTCCATTCAGGGACGGATTATTTTATATCCTTTTAGGAACAATGATGATCCCACAACACGTGATTATGATACCAGTTTATATAATATTAAACTTTTTCCGTTTAATTGATACCTATGCTGCCATGATTGTTCCTTTTATTTCAAGTGCTTTCGGGACATTCCTCCTGAGACAATTTTTTATGACCATTCCGGAAGAACTTGAAGATGCAGCAACCCTCGACGGTTGCGGCCATTTCGGCTTTCTTGTCAGAATTATGATCCCTCTTGCACGTCCAATACTGGCGACACTGGCCATTTTTACCTTTATGTGGAGCTGGAATAATTACCTGTGGCCTCTCATAGTGACAAATAGAATTGAGATTCGTACACTCCAATACGGCCTTGCAATGTTTAAGGAAGAAGGCGGATTAAACTGGGGGCAGCTCATGGCGGGAACAACCATAGCAACCGTCCCGATACTTGTACTTTTCCTTGCAGCACAAAAGCAGTTTATTAAAGGAATCACCCTTACCGGATTGAGGGAAGGCTAATACGAAAATAAAATAACTTCAAAATTTACAGAATCCCGGTGCATTTATTGTAGGGGTAATTCATGAATTGGCCCTACTAACATAAAAATATAAATATTTCAGTAATCTTTGGTTATCATATACTGATAGGTTTGGCTAATACGAAAATAAAGCCGATAATCTATTTGATACACTCCCTTAAAGAGTATATTTTATATAAAGGTAGTTGTTAAAATGAAAAAAATTATTTTCCTCTTCCTTTTTCTTTGTGGCTGTTTAAGTGTTTATGCTGGGGAGCTTTTTCAATTTAATTATAAGCTTGGACAAAAATTTTACATAGAAGGGTATGTAGAAGAGGATTTATATAAAAATGATATCCTGGTTAAAAGCATCCGGTTAAAAAATGCAGGTGATATCACTGTAACCAAAATTGTTGAAAACAAAGCCTTACTTGAAGGACTTTTTAATTATTATACAACCGAGGGTATTTCAAGAGAGTTTATTCTTGAAGAAAAATATCCTACGAAATTTTTCATGGATATTTATGGTAATTATGAGATTGATGATCGCTACTTCATGCCGGTTGTAAGGGGGGTTCCCACTTTTCCAAAAACACCACTTAATATTGGTGATCAATGGAAATCACGTGGATACGAGGCTCATGATTTCAGGAAATTATATGGAATCTCCAGGCCTGTAATTCTCCCAGCTGCAGTATCTTATCAATATTTAGGAAATACTATAATAAATGGTGAGAAAATTGCTCAAATTTCAATCAACTATGTAATAAATTATACATTGAAATATCAATACGGAACCAGTTTAGATGTGCCACTTCCCTATCGGATCATCGGTTATTTTAACCAGCTCTATCTCTGGAATTTAGATAAAGGGCTGCCGCACTCGTATAAAGAAAATTTTGATTATGTGTTTATCATGTCAAATGGTGAAATCGTGGAGTATATAGGTAAATCAAACGGAACCCTAACTGTATCTGAAGAATTGAGTAAGCATGAATATATAATCGAAAACATAAAGAATAGATTAAAGGAAAATATCCCGTCAGTCGAAGTCACAAGTACTGAACAGGGAATTGTAATTAATATTGGAGAAATCCTTTTTAAATTTGACTCCGATGAGCTAACCGAAAATGCAGATGAAGATCTCGGCAATATAGTAGATGTCTTACGGGAATTTCCGAATAGAAAAATACGCATTATTGGTCACACTGACAGCACAGGGCCTGAAGACTATAACCTATCACTTTCACTGAGGAGAGCACGAAAAACAGCTACAGAACTCAAAAAGAAAAATCCGGGACTCAGGGGCAGAATTACCTATATCGGCATGGGTGAAAATAAACCTCTGGTAAGCAATGAAACGGAAGAAGGGAGAAGAACAAACCGGCGTGTAGAAATTATTATTTTAAATCCCTAATGCGGATAAGCCGCATTCAGGATTAACAGGATTAAGGTATTGATTTTGTCCTAACTATGATAAGTTCATTCCTTTCACCACTATACATCATATGCATCCTGATTTTGCTTCTTGCAATAATGCAATAATTCAATTTACTTTTTTACCGATTAACCTTACTATCATCTGGAATAATAATACGAAGAGGCTTTTTATGTCACTTATGGTCAGTATTTCAGGCATAAGGGGTGTGGTAGGAGAAGATCTTACCCCTCCTGTTATAATGGACTTTGTTTCTTCATTTGCCAGTTTATTAAAGAAACCCTGGAAAAGTATTATTGTTGGAAGAGATACGAGAGAAAGCGGCAAGTTTATTGAAAAAATAGTTGAGGGAACACTTATTGCGCTCGGTTTTGAAGTAATCAATTTAGGAATTGCAGCAACACCGACAATACTGCTCATGACAAGAAAAATGGACTGCAATGGGGGCATTGCAATAACCGCAAGCCATAATCCATCAAGGTGGAATGCTTTGAAATTCTGTGATAAAAATGGGCTTTTTTTTAATGAAGACCACGTTTCGAGAATTGAAGAACTTGCAAAACATCATAAAATCTTACCAGAGACATGGAAACAATTTAACAAATTAGGAGCTCCTTTTTCAGAAAGTACTGCTTATCTAATTCATATAAATGAAGTTTTAAAAGGCATAGATCATGAATTGATTAAAAGAAAGGGATTTAAAGTTGCTATTGATCCCGGAGGAGGCGCCGGTTCTGTAATTGATAAAGCTTTCCTGAAAAAGTTAGGCTGCGCTGTCGTCGGTATTCATGAACAATCAGATGGGCTACAGGCTGGCAGACAGTTCCCGAGGGGCCTGGAGCCAATCCCCGAAAATCTCACAGGATTATGTAAATTAGTCAGGTCATCAGGTGTTGATATCGGATTTG
>JAUVYC010000296.1 GCA_030603285.1 Spirochaetota bacterium | reverse complement strand
AGCAACAACTGCATATTCTGTATTATTTTCATTTGTGGACAATAATATTACTGCTGTTTTGCTCAATGACCTTCCCATTACATTCAGAAGGAAACTACCGAAAAAATCTTCCTTTCCGAGTGACGTCAGATCAACCCCTATCCCAGACAGTTCCTTAAGCTCAAACGCCTTCATCCTCAGTTCTCTGCCTTCACTACTCTTTCCCTTTTTATAAGTAAGAATGTAAAGCATTCTGAGCTCAACAGTGTGACACATTGTTGAGATGAAATCAATTTCTTCTTTATCTATTCTTTCCAGAACTTTACCGCCCCAGAGAACAGAAAAATGGGTAACCTTGTCTCTCCGGTCATTCGGTATTATTAAAAATGAGGATTCAATATCAAACTTCTGTCCACCAATCTTTTCAAAGAGGAAACGAATACCCTTTTGGTCAATAACACTCCAATCAAGCTTCTTAATTTCTTCAATAAACTTCGAATCAAGAAAGAATGGTAGTATCTGTTTCACAGTAGTATCAATTGTTGCTGATTCGTATATCTTATTTGAGCCAAGATCGATAAATGCATACTGTACAGTATCACCAAGCGCTGTTGATATTGCATTTGCGACATACTGGGGAATAGCTTGAGGCTTGTTTATACGGAGAATTTCTCTTGTTGTCTTCTCTGCAACTGAAATATAGGATGATAATTTGGTTTCAATCATGACCTTATCCAATTGATATTTTATAGTTAATGAAGAAAAAGTATTATTTGTTAGTTTTGGTGTTTATTCTATACAATGTATATATAATCAAATAAACTTTCAATATTGTTTTTACGTAACGGGTAGATTATAGATATACATGTACCATTGCTTGTAAACTAAAATTTGTGGAGCGAGGATGTATTATACGGAAACTACAGTAACAGACCACCTGCAAAGCAGGTGGTGGTTACCAAGCCAAAAGACTTTTAAAGGCATAGCCTTTGAATTAATCTTTTTATAAATATTATAGACCATCTCCAAAGGAAGTAGCTTCCTTTTGGCAGGGAATGTGCACAAAAAATATCGGACATTCGCCATTTGATCAAGTCCGATAGTGCTTCTTTTACAATAAGATTGTCATGAAAGAGGAATAACCTTTATATCTACTTCTTCTTTTTCAATGCAAGTTCAAAACGTTTCTGCCTGTCGAACAGGGCCATTTTTTTTAATTCTCTTTTTACAGTGCCCCCACCTGCTCTTGATCCTCCATATTGTGGAAGTTTAAGTGCTTTTATGATTTCTTTAACCTCAAAATACGGGTTATCAACAATGATATTAATGATCCTCCTACCCAAATCTGTTTGTGCAAATGAATAAATATCTGCAGCAGGTGTGGTTGATGAAGCGCGAGTTTCAGGCACTGGTCCAACTTTTGGTTCACTTTTTAGGGCAGCAGTTTTTACCGGTGCAGGTTTCTGAGAGGCTATCTGTGGTCTAACAGGTTTTGGAGTGGCTGCACTTTTAGAGATTCCGGTGAAACTGGTTATAGCATCTTCAACGTTATCAAAAGATTTTAAAATAGAAGAGAATTCCATCAGTTCATAGACATCGTATACATCAGAAGACATATTTATAAGCACAAGATCGCCATTATTTTCACGAATCTCCCTTATTTCACTTACAAATACCCCCCAGCCTGCACTACTGACATAGTCAATATTTTCAAGATTTACAATAATTTTATATTTATTGAGAGCAAGTTGTTCTTCCAGCTTCTTCTCAAGATCCGGGGCTGTAGTAGTATCGATAAAACCGTGCGCAGAAATAATCGCAATTTCGTTGCTGTTTCCCCTATATGTTACGTCTACCTGGATGTCCGACATGAAGTCCTCCTAAACTTTTTACATTATATAAATATAATTATCATCAAATCTGGCTATGAATTCAACAGAAAAAAACAGGAATTTCATGCTTGATCCATGTCAATTCAAGTAATAACGCCAAAAAGATAGCAACACTCAGAAAATGATCATTATTAATAAATTTATAATATAACACATTTTCATATATTTGAAAAAAATAAATAAAAATAAAATGCTGGTATAAGACAATTATTTTTCTGTAAATAATCCTGAAACAATTTACATTATATCATTTGTATGCTGCCCATGATGGAAGCTCCCGTTTTGAAAATGCTACCCTTTTTTCTTTTGTATCCAGCTTCATTCTAATAAGCTCTCTCCTGAACACACTTTCTCTAATGTTATGGCTGCCATATTCTTCTGTACCGAGAAGTTTTTTTAATTTACCTATACCGTATTCAGGATGCTGACGTACAATTTGCACAATCATCTTAATCTGCTCATGGGTTGCATGGGTTAGCTCGATATCCTCTTCTTTGTCACCTATTTCCACTTTTAATCCTTCATCGCCGAACTCTTCCCTTTTTTCTTTTAATTCAATATATTCCTTCTGGGATATCCCGGTTTTTTCAAGCGCCTCCTCCAGTGGAACGTCCTCATCAAGGAACTGAAAGAGAGTAATCCTTTTCGAATATTCAATCTCTGCAAGACTCATTGCCAGCTTCAGAACAACAAAGGTAATATCGTCTGACTGGGGGTAGCTCTTTGTAAAGGAGGATATCTCATTGTTTAGCTTGACCTTAAAACTAGAAGCCGGTAAATGGTTATACTTTTTAATAAATTCAATTAATCTCTTTTCTCCAAACTGCTCCCTCTTCTCGTTCATTGCTTCTGTAATTCCATCTGTATAAATGAATAACAGATCGCCTTTTTTCATTTTAAACTTTTCGCTCGTTATTCTTTGATTAAACTCTTCAACGTCACCGAGATCTATTCCGACAGCTATTCCTCCGGGGTTTAAAAAACTTACGGATTTC
>JAUVYC010000146.1 GCA_030603285.1 Spirochaetota bacterium | reverse complement strand
GAGCTTACAGAGCCGAAACTCCCACTTGTTCCAGGACATGAGATTATTGGCACGGTAGTGGCGGCTGGTGAGTATGCAGATAAATTTCAAATCGGAGACAGGATTGGCATCCCCTGGTTAGGGCATACGTGCGGCGAGTGTAAATTCTGTAAAAAAGATATGGAAAATCTGTGCGATAACCCAAAGTTTACAGGATATACAATTGACGGCGGATTTGCAGAATATACATTAAGTGATGAACGGTTTTGCTTTCCCATCCCTGACACCTATTCGGATTTAGAAGCAGCGCCCCTTCTCTGTGCCGGTCTAATAGGCTACAGGTCTTTTGTAATGACAGGTGAGGCGGAGCGAGTGGGTCTGTATGGCTTCGGTGCGGCAGCGCATATAATAATACAGGTAGCCATTTATCAGGGACGCACCGTTTTTGCATTTACCAGGCCCGGTGACAAAAAGGGACAGCAGTTTGCCCTTGATCTTGGAGCAAAGTGGGCCGGGGATTCTCTCACAGCTCCTCCTGAAGACCTCGATGCAGCAATAATCTTTGCGCCTGTTGGAAATCTTGTGCCAATCGCACTTCAATCTTTGATAAAAGGAGGTATCGTTGTTTGCGCCGGAATATACATGAGCGACATTCCTGCTTTTCCCTATAAAATCCTCTGGGAAGAAAGAACTGTACGGTCAGTTGCAAATCTAACCCGACAGGATGGAGAAAATTTTATGAAACTTGCATCTAAGGTACGTATACACACTACAGTACAGCCATTCCCGCTTCACCGGGCTAACGAATCCTTAAATGCGTTAAAAAATGGAGAGGTAAAGGGTGCCGCAGTTCTGGTTATTCAATAGATGGTACAATTTGCGGAGTAATTATCCATATTAATGACCAGATCCCTGATTCATCCTTAAATAAACTTATAACACCGCCGCTATGAAATTTGATAATCGGTTTATTTTCATCCTGGCACAATAAAAGTGCACTGAGTTTTTGAAAATGCGGAAGATGCCCGACAAGCATAATGTCCTCTTCCATTTGTGCAAGACGTTCAACCCATCCCCATGGAAGTGACATTGGATTTAGCTCCTTGCCGAGCTCTACTCCTTTCGGCGGTTTTAATTTTTCTGCAAATAGCTCGGCAGTCTGAAAAGCTCTCTTTTTCCCGCTGTGTAATATCATTTGAACATTTATATCAGTAGCCCGAATGATAAAAGAAGCTACACTGCGTATGCCTGCTACTCCATTTTCCGTTAAAGAACGCTCAGGGTCTTCTGCTTCCGGCTTTGCCTCCCCATGCTGGACAAGAGAGAGTTTCATTCGCTTCAACCCCACAACATTTTTAGTAAGTGTGCTTTTCCTTTACTTTAACACATAGTAAAACACTTTGCAACCAGCATTTTGATTTTATTTTAATGGATATCTTACAAAATGGCTGGATTATTTGGGTAAATTCTGTGGAACGGAATACCCTCTATTTCATAAATTGTATTTGGGTTAATGGGTATAAGAAGGGAAGAGGGAACTTTCAGAAGAAAGGTATGGGAAAGGCTCTGCTTCGGGCTGCTGAGGTTGATGCAAAAACTAAGAAGTCAAAAGGTATGGTTGCATGGGGCCTGTGCTTACCATTCTGGATGAAAGCGGCATAAGCGAGAAGCTTCGGAGGACGTTTTATAGTCATTTTCCTCTCTATACAATATCAACTAAATAATCACTAAAGTATCCCGTTCATGCCAGCCAATTTTCAATCCTAACCCCTTGAATCCTGTTGAAATGTGTATCGTCTGATATAAGTATAAATTTTGATGCTTTTAATACAGAAGCTATCAAAATATCTGCATCCTCAATGATTGCTCCTTTTTTACTTAAAGTTGCATAGATTTCTGCAGCTTCATCAAAAATAGATTTATCATTCAGTAATATCAAACCAAGCCTCTTGCAAAGCAGATCAAACCTGCTTAATTACGCAGTGGCATTAGCTGCTAAAAGACCTCGTTTTATCTCATAATAACTTATTCCATTTATAAAAATCTCCTCTTCTCCTACTATAACTTCCTGAACTTTTCTCTTTACTTTTTCGTTCCCTTTTAAAATTGCTGTAATAATATTTGTATCAAGAACATATGTCATTTAAAAAGGGGCCTCCTTTTTACCGATGCCTCAAAAATCTCCAATTGTTCGTTATTCAATTCATTTAACATTCCTGACACAGCATCTAATGCATTTAACTTTTCTATTATTATTTCCCAATTTCTTAATTCAGTTACTTGTATAGATAGTGGATTTACTGGAAGCTGTTTAAATTCAACCATTTCTCTAAAAAGCCGTGTTACTATATCAATAGTAACAGCCGTTGATCCCGCTGCCTTTACACTTTCTAACTCCACCTTGCTTTCAAAAGTATATGAAATCCCTCCATTTAGTATCGTAAAATCTGGGTATTCAATACCTAATGGCAGTGGATTACCGTGTGGCGAGACTAGCATTATTCCACCTCCTTAAACAAAACCCTGCTTTTATCCTTTATGCAACTTTCAAAAGCACTCTCAATTTCTGAATGTGCCTCTTCTATCCACTTATCGGTTGCTTCGATTTTTATAGTTTCGGGGTTAGCAATTCTATAATCAATATCCAGTATTATCGTTAACATTTCCGAAATTTCGGGCGAGGCATTGCCTATTGTAATAACCATTAGATCACGATTATTTAGATATGGAATCTCAACCCGAGAGATAAAACTTGTTTTAACCTGGGGCAGTTCTTTGGATATATAGGGATAAAAATCAACGTATTCACTAAGTTCAATAGATTTTGCCTTGATATTAATTTTGTTAATGTACCTGAGTCCTATCCTTTTAAATCCTTTTGGATTAACAATTTCTCTATACATTTTAAGTGTCTCCAATATCATAGGCTTAAACTTAGCCCATGTTGAGTAAGGTCTTAGTTGATTAACTGCAAGAAGATCAGGGGCTACCTGAATCAAAGCAGTTTTGTTTTTCTTATGAAATTGAATACGTGGCGGAGCAGGCTCAACCTTATGCTCGAGACCTTTTTCTGTTGGTCGAAATTGAACGCCTATTCCAACTTGCTGCTGTCTAACCGGAAATTTATTCTTTACCCTTTCATATATCAAACCCGGAATAGTTAAATCCCATGGCCTACTTGGAATAAATTGAAATTCACATAACGCTTCAATAATTGGAGGATTTCCATATTTTTTACCCATACCTATACCTCTATTTTCAAATAGCTTTGTTTTATAATTAGTTCCTGGTGCATTTTCACCAATTTATTGGTGCTTAATTCCAATATTTAAAAAAAGGAATTAGTGGAATTGTAATTACTTAAATATAAAGAATTAAGGAACTAATTTGTCGCTGGTGAAGAATCACCAGCTCAATAATATAAGCTGGTTGTTTAAAAGACACACTTTGCTGTATTATTCACCGGCGACTAATTAAGTTAAATCTTCATATAATTTTACACTTATATATATACTACTTTTATAATAATAATACAAACTTGCGTTCTGATATAATTAAACTTGCTTCAAGTATATTTTCATAAAACTCTACAAACCTTTAATACATTCCGTTACAGCTTTATGTCATTGGATTCAGCAACAACATCATAATCATGCATCCTAATCTTGAATAGCAGATTTTTTACTGCGCGTAGATAATCCTTTCTTTCAATTTGCATTTCATTCCTTTGCATTTTATTCTCTAAAAATAATCCCAATTATTCCAATTCTATACCTACCAAAAGATAAAATCAATAATTAAATCGCTAAACATAAAAAAATTTCATTCTTCTGTCCCCCTAATGCGGACAAGCCGCATTCTTGATTTTAAAGATATTTTCCTGCAAACTAAAGTTTGTGCCAAAAAAGCAAGGAAATTGTTATTAAGGTACTAATACCAAATCTAATAAATCCTCCATCCGGGGGCAGGTTCCATCCACGGTGTATACACAAAATGGATATTTTTGATAAGGAAATCCCATTGTTAAAAGAGCAGAATAAAGATCAATTAGTAGAATGCTATTTATATTCATAAACCATTAGAGGAAATAAAAAATCACATTAAATTGAGCAGAAAAATGAAAGCTATGGTTCTTAAGAAGCCAGGAACTCCGCTTGAGGAAGAAGATATCCCTGTTCCGGTGCCAGGCCCTCATCAGGTTCTTGTTAAAGTAAAAGCCTGTGGCGCCTGCCGGACTGATCTTCATGTTGTTGATGGTGAGCTTACAGAGCCGAAACTCCCACTTGTTCCAGGACATGAGATTATTGGCACGGTAGTGGCGGCTGGTGAGTATGCAGGTAGCCATTTATCAGGGACGCACCGTTTTTGCATTTACCAGGCCCGGTGACAAAAAGGGACAGCAGTTTGCCCTTGATCTTGGAGCAAAGGGGGCCGGGGATTCTCTAACAGCTCCTCCTGAAGACCTCGATGCAGCAATAATCTTTGCGCCTGTTGGAAACCTTGTGCCAATCGCACTTCAATCTGTGATAGATGGTACGATTTGCGGGGTAATCATCCATATTAATGACCAGATCCCTGATTCATCCTTAAACAAACTTATAACACCGCCGCACTGAAATTTGATAATCGGTTTATTTTCATCCTGGCACAATAAAAGTGCACTGAGTTTTTGAAAATGCGGAAGATGCCCGACAAGCATAATGTCATCTTCCATTTGTGCAAGACGTTCAACCCATCCCCACGGAAGTGACATTGGATTTAGCTCCTTACCGAGCTCTACTCCTTTCGGTGGTTTTAATGTTTCTGCAAATAGCTCGGCAGTCTGAAGAGCTCTCTTTTTCCCGCTGTGTAATATCATTTGAACACTTATATCAGTAGTCCGAATGATAAAAGAAGCTACACGGCGTATGCCTACTACTCCATTTTCCGTTAAAGAACGCTCAGGGTCTTCTTCTTCCGGCTTTGCCTCCCCATGCTGTACAAGATAGAGTTTCATTCGCTTTAACCCCACAACATTTTTAATAAAGGTGCTTTCCCTTTACTTTAACACATAGTAAAACACTTTGCAACCAGCATATTGATTTTATTTTACAGCTATTCTATCACACCCCATAAGATACTGGTGCTGCCTGGCAGCAACCAGGTGCTACAAAGCAGCAGGTTCGGCTAATATTAAATATTTCTGCTATCCAATACTTCACGGACTTTTTCCGCAAGAACATTCGGCATAAATGGCTTTTGCAGGAAATGCAACCCCTTATCCAGTATGCCGTGATGCACTATCGTATTGTCTGTATAACCGGATATATACAATACCTTTATATCAGGAATTTTTTTCGAAAGCTGTTTCACAAGTTCATGTCCGCTCATGCCGGGCATTACGATATCGGTTATCATTAAATGAATTGGCTGCTCTCTATTTTGTTCATAAATCTGAAGCGCTTCTTCTCCATTTTCTGCCTGAAGAACAGTATAACCAAAAGTTTTAAGAGTTGTAACTATCATATTTCGAACAACTTCTTCATCGTCAACAAGCAGAATGGTTTCATGTCCCCCCACAAGGTTATTTTTCATACCCCCGGGGTCTAATTCCTTATCAGTGTTATCTATTCGAGGAAAATAGACCTTAAATGTGGTACCTTCATTCAGTTCGCTGTATATCCAGATGTGCCCTCCATTCTGCTTCACTATACCGTATACAGTCGCCAATCCCAGGCCTGTACCCTTCCCCTTTTCCTTTGTTGTGAAAAACGGTTCAAATATGTGCCTTTTCGTCTCTTCATCCATTCCATGTCCTGTATCACTCACCGCAAGCATAATATACCAACCTTCTCTCATACTCGCATGGCTCGCACAGTATTTCTCGTCCAGATACACATTCTTTGTCTCAATAGTCAGTTTTCCCCCACCCGGCATTGCATCCCGCGCATTTACTCCCAGATTCACTATTACCTGATCTATTTGCGCGGGGTCGGCTCTTATCATCCCGAGCTCAGGTTCAAATGTTGTGAATAATTCAATATCTTCACCAATAATCCTTGTAAGCATCTTTTTAATATCAGCTGCCAATTTGTTCAGATTCACTACCTTAGGCTGCAGTATCTGTTTGCGGCTGAATGCTAAAAGCTGCTGCGTTAAAGAGGCTGCACTATCTCCAGAGCTCTTAATCTGCTCAATATAATTGCGGCTCTCGTTATCCAATGTGGGATTCATCAGCAGTATTTCAGAATACCCAATTATTACAGTCAGCAAGTTATTAAAATCATGAGCCACCCCTCCGGCAAGCCTCCCCACAGCTTCCATCTTTTGAGATTGTAAAAACTGCTTCTCAAGACGATCATGCTCGGTAATGTCCAGGACATATTCTATCATCTGGATAACATTTCCTTTACCATCAAAAATAGGATATCCATAGATTTTTAATTTTCTAATATTGCCCTTTTTATCATAATGAGTATGTTTAACAGTAACAGGTTGCTTCGTTTTTTTCACTTCTTTCATCGGACAAGGGTAATCAGTGCCTCCGCAAGGTTTGCTCCTTTTATGTGTAAGAGCATAACAGGTTGTTTTTTCTTTTAATCCTCCCGGCTTAGCAGCTGGATTCACCATTACAATTGAGTAATCATTGACATTTATAACGTAGAAAGGATGAGTGAGAGATTTTAATATATTTTTTAAAAATTCATTTTGCTTCCGAATTTGCTCGTCCATTTGCTTTCGCTTGGTGACTGTGTAATGTGTATAGAGACTAAATACAATGAAGATGCACATAATCCACAAACGCATCCAGATTTCATGTAAATCTGAGGTGAATAGTTCCTCGATAATACTACCCAGGTGGAATCCAAAAATATGTAAGATGGAATCAAAGATCCAAAAGAGCATGCAAACACCAATTCCAATCATTATTATTCGATATGATCTAATTATATGCTTTGCCTTTTTATCATTCACCAATTACTAACTCCTCTTGCTTATATGCCAATGATTGGGATCTTGACAGCGTCCATTCAAATGTTTTTAAAAAGCTCATAACACCGATTTTTATTAGCTGAAACGAGGGTTGAACCATGAATAGATTTGATTCCTAAATGACATAGATGATGGTTGCT
>JAUVYC010000240.1 GCA_030603285.1 Spirochaetota bacterium | reverse complement strand
AATAAAAGAGCTTGCCTCAAGGATCTCTATTCCGATTAATTCACCATTTATATTTAGCTCTGCTGTCACGTTTGGACTTATTTCTATACTATTTACCTCATCTTCATCGGAAATAACAAGATGCAGTATATCCTCTTCTTTAAAATATGTCATTTTTGTTTAATCATTAATTCAAAAAAGATATAGTACAATTACCTATAGTTTCAGTAATGAATAACATTATTATTACTTCATCTATTTTTACTCCTGTGGCGATGGGTTCTGTAATTACAGGAAAATATCCAAATAAACATGGAGTAAGATACCCCTATTGTTTTATGATCGGGCCTTCAATTGCCGGCATCTTGAAGAAAAATGATTATACTACCGCTGGTTTTGTAGGAAATGGGCTGTTATCAAAGCTTCATAACTTTGCAGAAGGCTTTGATTACTGGAACGAGCCCACAAAGGATACTTTCTGGGAAATGCATGACTATCCTGGAAGCACAAAAGGGACGGCATACGGCAAGGAGAATGCCTACGCAGGAAATTACTGGGTAGAAGATTTTTTTAACTGGCTTTTGAGTAATTATGGAAAAAAATTTTTCATTTGGGGACATTTTTATGAGACTCATGAAGGCTCACAGAGTTCACTTTTAGCGAAAAAACTGATCGGGGAAGGGGAACTATCTGAATTCGGTTACAAAGATGCGAAAATAAAAATGGTTGATGATAACCTGATTGGTAGGTTGTTGAGAGTTTTGGATGAACTAAATATAGATAGAGATACAACTCTAGTAATAATGAGTGATCATGGAACCAATCTCGGGGAGCATGCGGTTGAACGAATCCCATGGCGTAAAGAAGTCATTATGTACCCCCAGCATACCACTATGTTAGATGAAGACCTCAAGGTGGTGATGATTTTAAAGGGCCGGGGGCTTCCGGAAGGAAAAACCGTCAAAGGAGGTGCGCGTTCAATTGATTTGATTCCTACTCTCTTAGATTTAATGGGTATTTCTGTTGAAGAATTTGATTTTGATGGTGAAAGTCTGTTGCCTGCAATCCAAAGGGGAAAAGTTGAATACAGGGAGGGGTATGCTGAAGACTTATTTGAGCTCAGGGGGAAGGGAGCTCTGCAATGTATAAGAACTGACGGTTTTAAATATATAAGGAATTTAAGCCTGTGGACTGAAGAATATTACGATTTGGTTAATGACCCTCAGGAGAAGAACAATATCATTGAGAAAATCGACCCAAATACAATAATTTCATTAAGAAAAAAGTTAAACGTTTTTCTGAGCACCCGTGTTCCCAGAGAAAAAGCCATTTCTCAGGAGGAAATAGCAAAGATTAATGAGAGATTGAGAAGGCTTGGGTACATGGAGTAGATCTGTAATTTTTTTCATGTGTCTTATTGGGAGATTTCAATGAAGTTAGAGAGGTTATTCTCTCCGGTTGAAATTGGCGGATTTCATATAAAAAACAGAATAGTCATGGCTCCAATGGGAGCCAACTACGAAAACATCGATGGCAGTGTGAGTGAAGTTTTGATTAACTACTTTGAAGCCCGGGCTAAAGGAGGCGCAGGTCTTATCATATCTCCCTTTACAATGGTTAGTGAAGATCAAAGAGCAGCTACTCTGGGTATTTTCTCTGATAGATTCATTCCGGGTTTGAACAGACTCTGCAAAAGATTGCAATATTATGGAGCAAGATTTCTTCTGCAGATCGCGCACCCTGGAGGAAAGGTTATGAGAGCGTTTACCGGAAAAACACCTTTAGCTCCCTCAAGTATTTACAGTCCCATTTACTGGGAAAGACCAGGAGAATTATCAAGAGATGAAATTGAAGAATTAATAGAGCAATTTGTACAGGCAGCCTTAAGAGCCAGAGAAGCAGAGTTTGATGGTGTTGAGGTTCATGGAGCTCACACCTATTTGATTGGACAATTTATATCTCCTCATACCAACAAAAGAAAGGACGAATATGGAGGAACCTTTGAAAGAAGAATGAAGTTTCCCTTTCAAATAGTAAAGGGAGTAAAAGAGGCATGTGGAGAAGATTTTATAATTGGATTCAAGCTCAGCGCTCACGAGCAGTTAAAGGGTGGAGTTGATGAAAAGCTGGCGGTAAGAATTGCCCGGCATATGGAAAATGTGGGCGTTCACTATATTCATGCTGCTGCAACATCTTCAATTCCCGGTCTTTTAAGGGTAGAATCTGATTTTCCATCGGACCCTTCTATTTATTCCCCACCTGGGGTTTTAGTACAATTGGCTGAAAAAATAAAAAAAGCGGTCAGCATTCCTGTAATAGCCACAGGTGGTATAACTGATCCTGATTTTGCTGAAAGAATATTGGAAGAGAACCGGGCAGACCTTGTTGCAATAGGCAGAGCGCTTATTGCTGACCCTGAGTGGCCGGTAAGGGCAAAAGCGGGATTGGCTATAAAATATTGCATAAAATGCAATATCTGTCATAAGCGGTTATGGAATAAAAAATGTGTGAAGTGCACTGTTAACCCGGCTGTTGGTGAAGAGCAGAGGTTCGAGGTAAAAAAGAAAATTTCTAAGAAAAGGGTTGTTATAGTAGGTGCTGGACCGGCCGGCATGGAAACAGCCCTGATGGCTGCACAAAGAGGGCATGAGGTAATTCTTTATGAAGAAAAGGATAAAGTGGGAGGTAAGATGGTACTGGGTTCTATCCCTCCTTTTAAACCGGAGATGGGTAAGCTTTTAGAGTATTATGAAACAAGTGTAGTAAAGAGTAATATAGATGTTAAACTTGAGCAAAAAATTGCCTCCGTAGATGAGATTTCTGCAGAAAATCCTGAGGTAATCATCCTGGCAGTTGGAGCTGACCTGATAGTTCCGGAGCTACCTGGTGTAGATGGAGATAATGTACTGACAGTATTGCAGCTCTTCGAAAATGAAACACCTGATATTGGAAGAGATGTGGTGGTTATTGGCGCAGGGCTGGTGGGATGCGAGACAAGCTGGTATTTATCTACTCTGGGAAAATCTATTAAACTGATAGACATTCTCAGCATGGAGGAATTATTACAGGATGAACATCCCACCAACCGTTTGACTCTGCTGAGAAACATGGAAAAAGCGGGGGTAAATATTCTGGAAAGAAGGAAAGCAAAAAGAATATCGGAAGAAGGGGTAATCGTAGAAAAAGCGGAAGGTGGTGAGGAGTTTCTAAATGCAGAAAATGTAATTCTCGCTACAGGATTTCAACCTAAAGCTGAGTTGAGAGATGCTATTTTAAAGGCTTTTCCTGAAGCAGAGGTTTTTCAAATTGGTGATTGCAGGGAAACGGGAAAATTATATGAAGCTATTCACGAAGGATACCATACAGCCTGGCAGATTTAATCAAAGGTCAAAAACATACTGATAACCTGGCTTGTGATTTTCAACTCAGGCTCAATTACTGATGTCAGATTAAGCAATAGTTATAAGGGGAATAAATGTAAAATGAAAATACTGGATAATGTGTATCTTGTGGGAAGCGGGCAAATAGGCCTATCGCACCCTTTCGACTGCAACATTTACCTCATTGATGGAGAGGATGAACTTGCTTTAATTGACAGCGGAGCAGGAGTAGATGTTTATCCGGTGTTATCGAACATAAGGGAAGATGGATTTAATCCTGAAAATATCTCAAAAATAATTTTGACCCATCATCATGCGGATCACTCAGGGGGATGTAAGAAAATTAAAGAGGTAACCTCTGCCGAGATTTACATTCACCAGCATGGTGCAGCATTTGTTGAGAAAGGGGATGCGGAAGAGATGGGTCTTACTGTTGCCAAAAGAAGTGGTTTTTATTCACCGACATATAAATACAATCCCTTTAAAATCGATTACAGAATAAATGATAAGGATATCATTTCTGTAGGGAAATTGAAACTGAAAGCGGTTAACACGCCGGGACATAGTAAAGACTCTACCTGTTTTTATATGTACACCGGACATTATAGTGCACTGATATCAGGAGATGTGGTTTTGTTTGACGGTAGAATTTGTCTTCTCAATCGGGCAGACTCGAATCTGGAGGATTACCGCCGTTACTTTTCTAAGATCGCGGCCTTATCATTCGATGCTCTTATGCCCGGTCATGGTGTTTTTGTTATTAAAGGAGGGAAGCAGCATGTAGAAAAAGCAGACCTTGCTTTAAAAAGGCTCTCCCCGCCTCCAAATTTTATTTAAATAAAAATTACTTATTTCTATAAACGGTGAGTTCTGGTTTACACCCCAGACAGTGACGTTGACGGGTGTGGATGACGCATTGGCTGATGGGAATCGTTTCTACATTGTTTTAACTGCACCAGCAATAAGCACCGATCCTGACTACAATGGAATTAACCCTTCAGATGTGTCGGCAATCAATATAGATGATGAGACACATATGGTAGAGGCAGGGCGGCAGCACACCGTTGCTGTCAAG
>JAUVYC010000159.1 GCA_030603285.1 Spirochaetota bacterium | reverse complement strand
GCCAGTAATAAAAAATCCTAAAAAAAGTAATGTAACCAACAAAAATCTTTTAATCTTTTCCCTCCTCTATTTTTTAAATGATTTTTTTCAAGATACAGTATACCAGTACTTTATAGAAATAAAATGGAGGGAATGTGAAGATTATGTGAATTCTCTTGATTTTTCAGAAAAAAGGAACCAGAATTCCAGTATGGAAAAGATCATCTTTGTTGAAGATAATGATTCAATCCGCGAATCCGTATCATCCTATCTCAGGCTTGAGAACTTAGAGGTCTTTGAGTTTCGTCGTATTTATGGTGTGTTAGATGCAGTAAAAATGAAAAATCCTGATTTGATTATACTCGATGTAATGCTTCCAGATGGGGATGGATTTCACCTCGCAAAAAAGATCAGGACATTCTCTGTAGTTCCTATTCTCTTCCTTACTGCAAGAACCTCTGAATCAGACCGCATCACCGGATTTGAGGTTGGAGGAGATGATTATGTGGTAAAACCCTTTTCTCCAAAAGAGTTAACCCTCAGGGTGAAGTCAATATTAAAGCGGTTCGGGAAGAATGCGAAAGGAGAACAGAGCGCCGGTGTGTGGCAGCTAGGCGAAAAAGTACTCAGTATTGACAGCCTTTCGCACCGGGCCCTTATTGATAATAGAGAAATGCTCCTCACCCCTGCTGAGTGGAAAATATTATGGATGATTGCCACAAATCAAGGAATTGTATTCTCGAGAGACCGTTTGCTCGGTGAATGCCTTGACTATATGGCGGAAGGGTCAGAAAGGACAATCGATACCCATATTAAAAACTTGCGGACAAAGCTCGGGGATACAGGGTGGATTGAAACAGTCAGGGGATGGGGATACCGGTTTTCAGGGAAAAAAAGGTGAAACATCTGTTTATTACACTGCTACTCTCATTTTTCGCTTCTCTCTTACTGTTTTTAATTATTCTGGCTGTCACCTTTTTCTTCGGGTATAAGCGGTCGGTAGCAGGTTGGGGCGAAGTAAGGAGAGGGTTAATTGAAAATCAAGTCTACAAGGAACTCAAAGATATTCTGCCTCAGGATATTGCGGGAAAAACCGCACTCCTTGAAAAAAAATTATCCCCCCTGATCCCTCACAATATGTTCTTTGCTGTATACAATCAAGACAAAAAGGTGATTTATACTCACAGCAGACAGCACGGTATGAGGAGGGCAAGGATGCTGATTGCGAAAAACGAGCGCAAGAATGTTTCGAATCTTCCACTAAAATCAGTAAAGGAAAATGGAAAAATAACAGGCTATTACCGCATAGGTCCCGTGGGATTCGGAATAGACAGGGCCAATACCCAGTTTCTTGAGTCAATGCGGAAAACAACTTTGCTCAGTATTGCATTCGCATCTGTCCTTGCATTGCTCACTGCATTCATTCTATCAAAAAGATTCGCACGCACTGCGCAAACAGTATCCTCCGGGATAGACCGGATTGCTCATGGGGAATTGTCTGTCAGGATACCTGAAAAAGGTGTTCAGGAAATATCCCTAATTGCACGCTCTGCAAATAAGCTGGGAAAAAAGCTTGAAAGAGAAGAAGCACTGAGAAGACAGTGGGCTTCTGATGTTGCTCATGATTTACGGACCCCGATTACAGCCCTGAAATCACAGCTTGAAGGCATGGCGGACGGAGTGCTTGACCTGACAAAAGAAAGGATTATGAGGAATATAAAGGAGCTTTCGAGAATAGAATCGCTTGTAGATAGCCTGGGAGAATTGATACGGCTTGAGTCGCCTGAAATGAGAATATCTACGGTAAAGATCGATACCGGCAGTTTTTTTAAGGAGCTGAAGAACCGGTTTGCTCAGTTATTTGAAAAAGGATACATTTCTGTGCGCTGGGAAAGAGGAGCTGAGTCATTTACCGGCGATGAAAACCTTCTGTTGAGAGCTGTCTCAAATTTCATATCAAATGCCATCCGCCACACAACAAAAAATGGGGAAATACGTATTTCTCTCCGGAGAGAAGGGGCGGAGGTGTGCTTCAGTGTATTCAATACAGGAAAGTGGATTCCCACCAAAGAAATCGATAAGGTATTTGACAGGCTGTACAGGGGAGAATATGCCAGAAAAAGCCCTGGCTCTGGGCTCGGTCTTACCATTTCACAGAAAATCGCTGAGCTACACGGTGGAAATGTAACAATATACAGCGCAGAAAATTACGGAACAACGGTCCAAATGAGAATAAAAGGCTGAAAACTTTACTAAATCTTCATACAATCCACAAATTTGGTGTACAGTACAGTCTTGTAAAGATTTATATTATCTTCCAAATAAGAATCGAAATCATTAAACGCAATAAAATGTATAAATCTGCTTATATCACTACCCGCATAAATCCTTATACTAACTTCACTTCTCCACTTTCACTGACCCTGATAATAACCTGACAGCTTGAGCACCTGAACTTGCCGGGTTTACTGGTTTTAAACTTTTTCTCACATCGAGGACACTGGAATATGAGAGGAAAAACTGAATCATCTGGTCCGGTAATTTCTTCTACCATCGCTGCTTCTTGTGTCTCCCCTTTTGTGCTCCCTTTGATTAAGACCATGCTGCCCTCAACATCCATGGCACGTTTCAAGAATTTTATAAAACTGGGCAGTTGAAAAATGTCCATTACTTTACTTTGAAGATATATTGCCATAAACTTCTTATCGCTGCTCTTACACTCGATTGTAAATCCTTTATCCACTCCACTCCCAAGAGCATGTTCAATGATACTTGCATTCCACTCATCAGAGGATATTTCTATCTTTGTAGCTGCGGAGTCACTTGCCCCGGCTTCTCTTGCCATTCTGGATACAAATTCACGAGCCTTTGTTAAATTAATAAGATCCGATTTCATAACAGTTGTTTCATTTTTCATTTTTACCACCCTGAAGTGGACAAGCCACATTCATGATTATAAAGATTTCCTTGATTGAAATCTCCATCATGGATGAGCCTTTCCCTTCTCATCTAATAATATAGAACAAGTATAACCTATTTTCAAATTAATTACACTATATATTAAAAACCATGTCATTATATTATTCGGCATCTTCGTCACAATTTAAAAGAATCTCTTTAAAAGTTTTTTAAAATCATCCACCCTCGCGTTTATGCGATCCTTTTCCTGCATCAAATTTTTAATTATGGGCTCTGTCTCAAAAGTGCCGCGTACTGCAGTAAAATCTTTTAATTTTATTTCATCATCCTGATCCAGGCCGTAGCTTATCCTGGATAGTTGTGAAAACTCACTCTTCGTATTTTCCAGGAGGAGAGAATGTAAAGTACACGATACAGATTCCCATTTTTCAAGCAGTTGTTCAGCATTTTCTAAGCCCATCTGGCAGAGAGAAAACACATCAAAAATGATAAGATCCCGGATCACAGGTGCTTTCCTCCGATCCCTTGCCAGCCATTTTGCTCTGACATCAGGATCGATACATCCTCAATAATAACATTATCTTCAATGATATAATTCTAGATGCATGGCCCGGTAATCGATTTCTTTTTGCGATAATTTTCGATATGTTTTCATCATAATAATAATTTTTGAAATACAATCTTCCCATTAACAATGGTCGACCAGACAGAATAATCATGGTCAAGCACCACAAAATCGGCATCCTTTCCAACAGCAATGCTCCCTTTTTTATCTTCAATGCCCAGCAGCCTGGCAGGATTTTCTGTTACTGTTTTTATGGCTGTTTCGAGAGAACAATCGCTAAATTCCATAAGACGAAGAACCATCTGAATTAATCCCAGAGCAGTGCCGATCAAAGTTCCGTCTGAATAACGCGCAGTTCCATTTTTTGATTCATATTCTTTACCATTATAGATATATATGCCATCAGGAAGGCCCATTGCCCTCATACCATCTGTAATCGTTACACAACGCTTCATACCGATAATTTCAAATACAAATTTAAGAACACGCGGGTGCAGATGAACTCCATCAGGAATTATCTGGAAACTTGGTCCTCCCATCTTGAAAATAGCCAGCAGTGGGCCAGGAGCCCTGTGGTGCAGAGAAGGCATTGCATTAAACAGGTGAGTAACATGCGAAATCCCGGCGTCAAAACCCTTCAGCGTTTCTTCATACGTTGCATTGGAATGACCGAATGAGGCAATGATCCTTGCGCTGACAAGCTGGCGGATGATATCTAAATTACCGGCAAGCTCAGGCGCAATTGTCATGATTTTCAGAGTACCTTTTACAAGCTTTTGTATTTCATTAAAAAACTTTAATGAGGGTTCGCTTATACACTCCTGTAATATCATACCCCTTCTTTCCATGGAAATAAAAGGTCCTTCAAGATGTATACCGAGAAGATGTGCTCCTCCGAGCTCGCATTCCACGTTTTCTGCGGCTACTTTTAGATGATGGTTATCTTTATCAGGCTTGAATACAGTTGTTGCAAGAAAACCTGTTGTACCGAACCGGGCGCATGCCGCTGAAATGGTTTTCAAAGATTTTTTTGTGCCATCCAGAACATCTGCACCACCTGCACCCTGTATGTGGACATCAATAAAACCGGGAGAAATGATTCTCCCTTCAGTATCAAGGATATTTTTCGCATCACGTTTCTCTATCTTACCAATTTTTGTAATAGTTCCATTTTCAGTCAGTATTGATACCGGCCCACTGTCACCAGGGGAATTAAAGAGTTTGCAATTGGAAATCAACAATCTATCCGTCATAGAAGATCGGCTTCTCACTGGTTTTCCCTGACCACATCGATTTTCGTTAATGACTTCTTTTAATGAATCATTTTTATTTTAACATCGTTAATATATGGTTTCAATAAATATATTCATACTGCGTGCCTGGTTATAATGGTTGTGGTTTTATTGTAAGGTTTTTTTTTACTCCTCATCCTTCATGGTTTGATTTTCGCCCTACAGCAATTAAGGGAAATGAACATACTAAAACAACTGCAAAAACAATAAAGCCCCCGCCGACACCGATTTTATCAGCAAGGAATCCCATCAACGGCGCAAGGACTGCAACAAATAGAGCCTTTAATTGTGATTCTCCTGAAAGCCCCGTTGCCATTACCCTGCTCGATATCAGTTCACTGATATAGCCGACATTCATTGGCCGTTTGATATTCTCAAGCATATAGTAGAGCACAAAAATTAAAATAGCAGGAAAATATAGATGAAAGTTAAACAAAATCCCGGTAACAACTATCAGCAGGGCACCAAATAAAAACGAGAGATTAATCGCTCTTGTTAGAGACTTCATTTTCCGGCTTAATTTATCGGAATTCCTTGATGATATTGAGGTAAGGATGAAAAGTGTAAAATAAACAACGCCGATTATAACCGAAACCCTTTTATCCTCTTCCAGAGCGACGATAAGGGGCAGGAGTAGCGCATACTGCCTTATTACCGGCTGGAGGTAATCCTTGATTGTTTTAAACACAGCATCAAAAAACGATGAATTAAACAACCCCCGCAGTGTTCTCCTGGATTTAAACAGGGAGGCAAAGCCTTCCAGCGTTACCATTATCTGCTTTTTTGTCTTTGACAGGGTACCATTCTCTTCACCGTGCGCAATATCCCCATCCAGCTCCTTCGGGTATGAGATCATCAGAAAAAGTGCAAAAACATAGGGAATTGTTGAGGAAAGGAAAATTATCTTATAGCTTCCGGAATAAAATACAAGAGCTGCTGCAATGAGCGACGATACTGCAGAACCGAACTGCGACCATCCTCTTGTATGCCCGTAATAATCTACCTTAAACTGCAGTAAGTTATTTATCTTTAAATATTCCAGTATCATAGCTTTATGGGTTCCAGTCCTGAATGCCTCCCCTCCTGCAAAGAACACCATTGCACCGGCATATATTCCAAAACCAGGGAAAAAATAAAAGATAAGAAATGATAAAATATATGAAATGAAGGAGAAAATCATTGATATCCTTCTTCCGTACGTGTCGGCAATAACACCTGTCGGAATTTCAAAGACATTGATTGTTATTTCCCGGATTGAAAAAAGTGTTCCGATCTCAAGAAAAGAAAGTCCCATCTCTCTGAAAAAGAGAATAATAAACGGATCGAAAAATTTAAGATTTTTTAAAAACCCGTAGAGGCTGAACTTATAAAACTGTGAATTCCTCGGAAATGTATCTTTCGAAACTATTTTCATATTTCCATTTAATAAAAATTTTTATTAGAATAACTTAATTCTTTGCTAAAGGAAAATAGCTGATACCTTAAATAAAACATTAAATTAAAATTTAATCATTATTTATTTACGTGATTTATTATCGGGTACCAGGTAAAAAAATATTATTACAAAAATAGACGATTAATATATAATCTCTTTAAAAAACAATTAAATGAGGTATGAAAATGGCAGGGAAAAAGATTGAAAAGATCAAGCTTCTTATACAGGAAAAGG